>JACQAP010000020.1 GCA_016194905.1 Betaproteobacteria bacterium | reverse complement strand
TGCGTGATCGCCGCCGTCAGCGTCGTCTTGCCATGGTCCACGTGCCCTATCGTCCCCACGTTCACGTGCGGCTTCGTGCGCTCAAACTTTCCCTTTGCCATCTCGCTTTCCTCTGTATTAGCTTCTTCATAGGTCTGGAGCAACCCCTGAATCGTGGAGCCCATGACCAGGATTGAACTGGTGACCTCTCCCTTACCAAGGGAGTGCTCTACCACTGAGCTACATGGGCGAATCCGCCGGAACGCCGCCCGCCTAAGCTTGACGTTCCGCCTTCAAGTCACCGTAACTGCTAGCAAATTCCTGGAGCGGGTGAAGGGAATCGAACCCTCGTCGTAAGCTTGGAAGGCTTCTGCTCTACCATTGAGCTACACCCGCCTGAATCCGGGCTCTGCCCGTCAAAACCACCTGCAATTCCCCGGCACGCCTGAAGACGCCTTGACAACCAACCTATCGCCGTCGCCCGTCCCGTCTTTCAGCTGTTTGGTGGAGGGGGAAGGATTCGAACCTTCGAAGGCAGAGCCGTCAGATTTACAGTCTGATCCCTTTGACCGCTCGGGAACCCCTCCGAACGAAACCGCGGATTATCGATAAGAATCGAAGACCTGTCAAACCTTTGCAGGCACGACCGGAGCGCAAAGACCGCAGCGCGCGGCCGGCCACGGGCGTCATGCGATCAGATTGCCGGATTGGGGTAGCGCAGATGAATGGCGTCGATTTCCTCGTGGACTTCTTCTTGCAAAGTAACCCCTTCGACGTCGATGTCTTCCTTTAACTGGTCCATCGTAGTTGCGCCGATGATGGTGCTCGCGCAGAACCAGCGGCTGCGCACGAAGGCGATGGCCAAAGAGGCCGCCGACAGATTCGCCTTCCTGGCCACAGCCGCATAGGCCGTCACGGCCGGCATCACATTCGGCTTGTCGTAACGCTGTCCGAACGGAGGAAACCTGGTCAGGCGGGCGCCTGCAGGCTTGGCCCCGTTCAGATATTTTGCCGACAAATGACCGAAGGCGAGCGGACTGTAAGCCAGCAACGGAATGCCCTCGCGACGCGTGACTTCCGAAAGTCCCGCTTCATAGCTCCGATTGAGGAGGCTGTAGGCATTCTGGATGGACGCCACCATGGGCAGCCCTTTTGCGCGGGCAAGGCGCATGAACTCCAGAACCCCCCACGGAGATTCGTTGGATAAACCTATATAGCGGATCTTTCCGGCCTTGACGAAACCGGCGAAGGCCTCCAGTTGCTCCTCGATCGATGCCGTTGCACGTTCCTGCTTGGGGTCGTAAAAAGTATTGCCGAACAGGGGCAGATACCGATCCGGCCAGTGAATCTGGTATAGGTCCACGTAATCTGTTTGCAGCCGCTTGAGGCTGCCATCCAATGCCTCCTGGATGCTCTTCTGCCCTATCGTGCCAGGGCCGCCCCGCACCCATCCGAATCCTCGTCCTTGCGTGGTTATCTTGGTCGCGACGATTACCTTGTCGCGCGGCTGCTTCTTTAGCCAACTGCCGAAGTAGGCTTCGGTGCGGCCTTGCGTCTCCGCATTCGGCGGTACGGGATACATCTCCGCCGCGTCGACGAAGTTGATGCCGCGTGAGACTGCGTAATCGAGTTGCTGGTGCGCATCGCGTTCGTTGTTCTGCTCTCCCCATGTCATGGTGCCGAGGCAGATTTCCGATACGCCAAGGTCGCTCGATCCAAGCTTGTTGTATTTCATTCCCGTCTCTCCCAATTGCAATTGCATGTTCGCGATTGCCTGATGTTCCGGCAGTTCGCAGCATTCAATGCTCGTCCTTAATTCAGCGCAGTGCGACGATCAACTCGATTTCCACCGCCGCGTTTCGCGGCAATTCGGCAACGCCGATGGCACTGCGAGCGTGTCTGCCTGCCTCCCCGAACAGCTGGACAAGCAGTTCCGAAGCTGCATCGATGACCTTGGGTTGCTGATTGAAACCCGGCGCCGACGCAACGAACCCGGTGACCTTCAGGATCTTCTCCACTCGATCGAGCGATCCCAGGACCTGATTCAGGCAGGCCAATCCTTGCAGGATGCACAGCCGGGCAGCCTCTCTGGCTTGCTCCAAGTCGACATCGCCCCCAACTTTGCCTGTAACGAGAGATTCGCCCTGGCGAGGCAACTGCCCGCTGACGAAGGCCAGGCGTTCATGGACGGCAACCGGAACATATTGAAAGGCGGGCGTCGCGGCTGCGGGCAATACGATGCCCAGTTCCGCCAGTTTTTTTCCGATCACTTGATAGCCCTGGCGACGAATGACATCTTCATTTGCCATCTTGAAAAGGGGTCGTTTCGCACCATATGAAGAGGCGTACGCGCGGGTGCGTGGCTCACTTTCCGGATGGCAACATGCAGATTGTCTATGACAGCCAGAATTATCATGTTATCGAATACTCCAGTATCGACGGATTCGAAGTCATCAACAAATCCGCGCATGTCTGCGCTTATTTCCACGGTCCGGTAGCTGTCGCCTTTCGCGACAACTTCGCGAAAGTCATCGCCGAAAACCCCTCGATCGATTCGGTCGACGAGTTTTTGGGCGGGTTCGATTCGCTGATGACCTTGCCCACCGTCCTTCACTGAACGTCGCAGGTAAAACCCCTCAGGCAAGCTTGACGAGCTGCTTGCCGAGATTCAGCCCCTTCAACATTCCGATAAACGCCGCCGGCGCGCGCTCGAGACCATGGACAATGGTCTCGCGGTAGTTGAGCTTTCCGGCGATGAGCCAGGCCAAGAGATCGGCCAGCGCTTCGTCCCAGATATCGAGGTGCTCGGAAATGATGAAGCCCTGCAGCCTTACGCGGCTCAGCAGCAATGATCGCAGATGCTGCACTCCGTAAGACCCGGTTTCGTCGTATTCCGAGATGTAACCGCAGAAGGGTATCCGGGCGAACGCATTGAAAAGCGGTAACACGGCGTCGAATACGCGTCCGCCGACATTCTCGAAGTAAATGTCGATTCCGTCCGGTGTCGCCTCCCGCAACTTGCTTTCGAACGCGTCCGCTTTGTAGTCGACGCATGCATCGAAGCCAAGCTCGTTCACGACGTAACCGCATTTCACCGCTCCGCCGGCGATGCCGACCGTACGGCACCCTTTGATCTTGGCAATCTGTCCGACCACACTTCCAACAGCGCCAGAAGCGGCGGATACGACCACTGTTTCGCCGGGCTTGGGCTCACCGATCCTGAGTAATCCATACCAGGCGGTTACGCCGGGCATGCCGACAACACCCAGGGCTGTCGACAAGGGAGCACCCCGGGTATCGATTTTGCGCAGCGCCTGTGCCTGCGCTGTTGCGAATAGCTGCCAGCCCAATCGGCCGCCGACAATATCGCCTTTCTTGAACCGCGGGTCCTTCGATTCGACCACTTCCCCGATGGTGCCGCCAACCATGACATCGCCGAGTTGCACCGGTGGTGCATAGGACTTGCCGTCGTTCATGCGCATCCGCATGTAAGGATCCAGCGAGAGGTAGAGGTTGCGCACCAATGCCTCGCCTTCGTTTGGCGACGGAATCACCGATTCGACAAAGCGGAAATTTTTTTCGGTGACCGGACCTTCCGGTCGGCTAGCGAGTACTACTTGTAAATTGTGCATCGATGTCAAAATGAAAACGGCACGGCGAAAGCCGCCGTGCCGGGGCAAACCTTGCTGCCTGCTATTTCAATACCATCGCCTGGAAGAAAGGCACGTAGGCCTGCAGCATGATCAGGACGCCGACGAGTGCGGCCAGCGATATGCTGTGCCAGAAAACGTAGCGCAGGATGACCCCTTCCTTCCCCTGCTGGTTGGTCGCCACTGAAGCAACGACGATGCTTTGCGCATCGATCATCTTGCCCATGACCCCGCCGGAACTGTTTGCCGCCGCCATCAACGTCGGGTTCAGGCCCAGCTTGTTCGCGGTGATCACCTGCTGGCTGCCGAATAGCGCATTTGAGGCTGCGTCCGTCCCGGTCAGGGCGACGCCGATCCAGCCGATCATCGTGCCGAAGAACGGGTACAGCCAACCGGTTTCGGCGAACGCGAGGCCAAGGGTGCCATCCATCCCCGAAAAACGCGTCGTGTAACCCAGAGCCAGCATCGCGAGGATGGTCAGCAGCGAATACTTCATCAGCCCGAAGGTCTCGGTCCAGGTCTTGAACATCTCACGCGGCTTGAAACCCATGAGGATGCCGGAAATTATCGCGGCGATCCAGATTCCCGTCCCGGTCGCCGAGATGATGCCCCATTTCCACACGGCGGGTTCGACACGTGCGGTGGCAACCGCCGGCTCCACGCGCTGCACCAGGTTATGCAGGCCCGGAATCTGCCACTCCCAGTAAGTGATTCCCTTGAGGTTCAGGAATGCCTTGACCACGGGCAGGCCCCACAGGAACAGAATGACGGTCAGAATCACCCAGGGCGTCCACGCCTTGATCACCATGTCGCGGCTGTGTCCGTGATGTTCCTTCGCGGCTTCGGCCCTGGGCACGGTAATCCCGCTTCCGGACGCATCCAGCATGACCGACTTCGGTTTCCAGTAGGCGAGGAACACGGCAAGGATGACCAGCGAGATCATCGCACCGAGCATGTCCACCAGCCACGGGCCGTGGTAATTCGAGATCAAGAATTGCGGAATCGCAAAAGACAGGCCCGCGACCAGAACCGCCGGCCAGACTTCTACGGTGCGGCGCCAGCCGCAAAACGTCAACACCAGCCAGATCGGGACAATCACGGAAAAGAAGGGGAGCTGCCGTCCCACCATTGCGGAAAGCGTAAGCAGATAGTCCGGATTTTCCGGCTGAGTAACCGAATGCAAGACGATGATGGGCGTTCCGAGTCCGCCGTAGGCCACCGGCGCCGTATTGGCGATCAGCGACAAGCCGGAGGCCGCCAGCGGATTGAATCCGAGCCCGATCAGGATCGCACCGGTCACGGCTACCGGCGTACCGCCACCGGCTGCGCCTTCGAAAAACGCACCGAAGCAGAAGGCGATCAGAACCAGCTGCAACCGGCGGTCGTTTGTGATGCCGCCGATGCTGTCCTGCAGGATCTTGAACAACCCCGCCTTAAGCGTCATCCGGTACAGGAAAATCAGGTTCAGGATGATCCAGCAGATGGTCGTGGTAGCGAACAGCGCGCCGAAAAAGCTTGCACCGGCAGCAAGCTCGGCGGGCATGCCGATCACAAACAATGCGATGACCAGCGCGGCAACCAGGCCGGCTATCGCCGCATAGTGGGCGCGAATTTTGAAGATCCCCAACCCGCCGAGCAACACAACGACTGGAACTGCACAGACCAGCGTGGACAGGATGGTATTGCCGAGTGGGTCGTAAACCTGAGACCAGATCATGACGTCTTCTCCCCTGATTAATTTTCTTATTTTGATTGGACGACTGTGCGTGTCCGCCCTCCAATCGCGGGCAAGTATAGTCGAATTATCGGGTGGCTTTCGCCAGTAAAGGTGCGTGCCATGGATCGTGAGCTATCATCCCGATGGTGCAGCGCATTGCCTGATCCCGGTACTGATCAAAATGGGTGTGCTGGCTGCGTGGTTGCAACTGGGGGAATATCCGACGCCCATGGAGGCGACCGGCATGAGCTTGATCCGGATCGCTTTGGCGATGCTGGCCTGGTCGCCACTGGGAAGCGACCCTGCTTCGACCGCTTAGCGCCGCGACAGTGGGCTGCGGAGTATCACCTCTGCTCGTCGGGAAGTTCTCCGAGCGGACGTTTGAACGTGTAACGAATCGGCTTCTTCAGCAATTCTTCGGCTGCCCGACCGACGCTTCCGCTCGGAATCGTGAATGGCAGCGCGACCACAAACGCGGCGGCTCCGACTACGACACCGAGCAAACCCAGCGGCCGGGTCACGACCAGATCCACGAACATGTCGGAGCCGGAAGGTGACGCCGTCTGGGCGAGCAACGGCGACGATGCCATCGTTAGCGCAATCACACACCCGCTCATCCAGCGCCTTGCTCGATCTGTCATGAAGGTCCCCGAAAACGTGTCAGTGACCTTCGTATTCTAGTCAACTGCGAGGGCGATGCAAAAAGGATTCCGCCGCAGCGCCTGCGGATCAATCAGCGCTGCGACGGGGCAGAAAAATACGGGCTGGGAGCTAGCGCCCAGGGGAGGGGTAGATAACGCGTCACCCGCCAGCCCGCGAGGGAGAAAGAATACGGCAACGATACGGATTCGAAGACGAGTGCAATTGAACGGCCTTGCCCAATTTTTGGACAAAATTGCACGCGGTCCTCGGTCATGGAAAGTAGGAGGCACCGGCGGGTTGCATCGCCGAACAACTGGCTTGCCGCGAAGAAATTACTGACGCAGTTGCTTTGGCGTAATCCCGAGCATGCGCTTGAAGTGTCGCGTCAGATGGCTCTGATCCGCAAAACCCACAGCGGCGGCGATTTCGGCCAGCGAGCGATCGCCTGCTCCAGCCGTCAGCAATGAACGGGCGCTGTTGACCCGCACCTGCACCAGATACTGGTGAGGTGACACTCCCGTCGCCTTCTTGAATACCCGGGTCAGGTGATAGGAACTCAGATGAGCGGCGCCAGCAATATCGGCAAGACTCACGTCGCTTGGATAATTTTCATGGATATACTTCATCGCCTGAATCACCGAACGCGGCGCAATGGTTACCTTGTCGGCCTCGATCAATTCCGGATGTTCGGTGTAGTTCCGCAACAGGTGCACGGCGAGTAAATTCGCCAGGGATTCGGCGTACAGGCGGCTGCCGGCGTCACCATTCATCACTTCGCGCATCAATGCTCCGGCGATGCTGGTGATCACAGGGTCGCGCTGGCCTTCTACCGTCTTGAGCCGTACTTGGGCCGGATCGAAGTCGAAAGATTCCCGTGCCACTTTATTCAGGTAGTCAGGATCGAGAGACATCATCGTGAACGACAACCGGGTATCCCACGCCCAGCGCACCGGCGTGTCACTCGGATGAATGGACACCAGGCCGGCCTCGAGATCCTTCTCTGCGATGTCGCCGCCGCTCTCGCGGATAACATGGCCGTCCGCCAGGCTGACGAATATCAGATGCTCGGTCACGCCACCCGGCAGGCAGTCGCCGCCCGGTTCGAGTTCGCGCCTCTCGATATTCAGCGGCTTCCATCCCAGCGGCCGGCTGGATGCACGGACGCTGTCCGGCCGCACATTTGCCGCATCCACTGGATCGGTGGAACGTTGAGCGCAGTCTGCATTCAATAGCGCCCGATCATAAGGGGCATTCATATTTCTTCTTCCTCCGTTTCTTCTCCTCCGTGCACTCGCACGGTCCGCAGTCGCCGGCAGACTGTTTCTCGATCGGCTGCCGCCTCTATCGGGGTCTTCAGCATGCACACACGCCATCGACTCTGATCTAGAAAGTAACTGACCGGTCAGTAATATAGATGGCGCATTGCAGCGGCGTCAATCTGTTTACATAGTCCAAGGCCCGTGTTGCGGGCTTGTGACACGCATGTAAGCAGTATTGCAGCGCGAAAATAATGATCGGTGAGGCATATGGTCTATTCCAACACGGAATAGACCAAACAAGCAGACAGGATCAGGTACTCACCAAGATTGCCCTGCGCCGTTACTTGAATTCATGCGAAACGACACGATGCTTCCTGATGAATTCCCAGTCATAAACCACACCCAGCCCCGGCCCGTCGGGCACAGGAAAGCAGCCATCTGCTCCGACGCAACAGAGTTCATCGCTGTATGCGTCCGCGTAAACCGGTGGCATCGCATTTCCGCATTTCGGACCGACCAGCGCCAGTTCGTAGTAATTGGTGTTGCGGATTGCCGCCATGCAGTGGCGATGAGCCGGCCCTGGAGCATGAATTTCGACATCCAGGCCGAAGGCTTCAGCGAGGTGCGCAATTTTCATGGTGCCGGTTATACCGAGATCGTATTCCGGATCGGCGCGCACGAAATCGGTCGCTTCGTTGACGATGAAATCCGCCTTCGGCTCCACACCGCGCACGTGCTCGGTCTGCAGCAGCGGCGTCTTGATGAACTGTCGCAGCTTCTTGTGGGCGTGCTGGGACCACCCCCCGTCGCGCATCGGATCTTCGTACCAGAAGAAGCCCGCTTCGTCGCAAGCGCGACCGACTGCCAGCGCATCCGCAAATGTGCGCAACTCGCATGCGGGATCGAGCATCAGATTCATCCGCCCGCGAAAGTGCCGACCCAGCTTCAGCACGGCTTCGCACTCTTCCTTCACATTGCCGTCGCACCAGCCGTGCATCTTGAACGCGCGATAACCCATCCCGTAGCATTGTTCCGCAAAATCCACGTAGGCTTGGGCGCTCGACAGTCCGCCATTGCGATCGCCATGGTAGGAACTCGCGTAAGTCGGCAGACGCTTCCTCCAGCCGCCCAGCATCTTCCAGATCGGCGCGTTCAATTGCTTGCCTGCGAGATCCCACAATGCGATATCGATGCAGCCCACGCCCATATGGTCATATTGCCGAAGCGCGCGTTTGAAGTCATCGTAGATCGGTTCGCGCTGATGCGGATCACGCCCCAGCAGATGCGGCGCCAGCGCCAGCGTCTGGCCGAGCGCCATTGTCGTACCGCCCCACAGCGCGACATATTCTCCGCGTGCGCCGTCGTCCGCCTCAATCACTATGGCGTACTTCGACAGTTTCAGCCTGTTCTTCGGCTGGTAGACGATATTGAATCCGCCGGCGTCAAAGCCCAGATCGGGCAACTCGAACGCAAACTCCTGCACCTCAACGCGATTGATGCGACTCATCGAACTTCCCCTGGTTGAATGCCGACAATGCGCAAAGATGACATTCTGCAGAAATAGGTGTCAATCCGGCTACTGGCCGGCTAGGGCGCGTATTTGACGAGGATGCGCGCCAGGCGCGCTTTCTGACTGTTCCAGTGGACGAAGCGCTGGCAAACCTCTTTCCCGTCGGCCTGGATGCGTTCGTAGAAGGCGTCGACGAATTTCGCGGCACCGGCGTCCTGCCCAGGCTGCACTCTCGCCTCCGGCCAGGGTTGCCGGGAGTCTTCCAGCCGGGTGAAAACCTGGACTTCGGTTACCACTGCCGCAGCGGGAATGAGTGCGCAAACGGAGGCATGAAGTGCGCTGCCCTCGTTGCATCCCGCGGACGATTCCGGCGCAGATTGGCTGTTGATGCAAGGTGGCAATCCGATGACCGCGACAACGCCCTCCGCCCCGTGGCGGCGCTCGGCGGCGAGCCTTGCATCAGCGTCAGTTTGATCGCTCCTCTGCAAGCCGGCCCGTTCGAGCCGCACGGCGGCGTTGCCTATGTCGCGCAGCCGCGTTTGCATTTCCTGCCGTAGTACTTTGTCGCCGTCGCGATCCCGGAAGGTCTGGTACTCGGCCAAGGCGTAGCCGCCGACGGCCGCGGCCAGCATCAGCGCGAAAATAGCCAGCCAGGTGCCGGTCTTGCGCGAGGCCGGCTTGCCTGCCGTCCTTTCGGCAGCCTGGCGACGAGCATTGACCAACAACTGGAACAGCGCCGCCGCGAAAGTTGCGGTCGCGCCAATCAGCGCTGCCATTACGGGGTCGGAAAAGTTCATGGTTATACGATGCTACCTTTTAGAACGAGCCTCTGGAAGACCACGCTACGGGCGCGGCTGCCCGGCCGGTGCTATAGTTTCCTCGGCTTCCATACTCGAATGACGATGCAACTCGATCTGAACTACGGCCGCGACCGCTATCCTCTTGAACTGCCCGACGACTGGGACGTGACGGTCATCCGCAAGCCTGCCATGCCGCTCGAGCCGAATCCGTCAGGCGCTGTGCGCAAGGCACTGGCGGAACCCGTTGGTGCCGGCCCGCTGGTCCAGGAGGCGCGCGGACTGAAAACCGCCTGCATCCTGATCTGTGATATCACGCGGCCGGTACCCAACGGGCTGCTTTTGCCGGAAATCGTCCGGCAATTGCTCGATGCCGGCATGAAACCTGACGACGTCACCGTGCTGGTGGCAACGGGGTTGCACCGCCCCAACGACGGAGCAGAACTCGAAGAACTGGTCGGCGATCCGTGGGTGCTGAAGACCGTGAGCGTAGTAAATCACTTCGCGCGCGACGACGCGGCTCACGTCGACCTCGGCCGCACGCCGCGGGGTACGCCGGTCAAGCTCGATCGCCGCTTCGTCGATGCCGATCTGAAAATCGCGACCGGCCTAGTCGAGCCGCATTTCATGGCCGGCTACTCCGGCGGGCGCAAGGTCATTGCCCCGGGTGTAGCGCACCGCGACACCATCACGACGTTCCACAGCGCGCGCTTTATGTCACATCCCAAGGCCGACAACTGCATCCTCGAAGGCAACCCGTTGCACGAGGAGCAGCTCGAGATCGTGCGCATGCTCGGCCGTGTGCTGGCGGTGAACACCGTTATCGACGAGCATCGCCGGCTGTCTTTCGTCAATTACGGCGAAATCCTCGGGAGCCATTTGCAGGCCGTCGAGTTTACGCAGCGCTACGCACGTGTGCCGATCGGCCGCCGTTTCAAGACCGTCGTCACCAGTGCGGCCGGCTATCCCCTGGACAAGACTTACTATCAGACGGTGAAAGGCATGGTCGGCCCGGTCGACATCCTCGAACCCGGCGGTGACCTGGTGATCGTGTCGGAGTGTTCCGATGGTCTCGGATCGCACGAATATGCCGACGCGCAACGCCGCCTGATCGCGCTCGGCGCCGAAGGATTTTTTGCCGACATCAGCCGCAAGCAGTTTGCCGACATCGACGAGTGGCAAACGCAGATGCAGCTCAAACCGATGAAAGCCGGCGCCGTGCATTTGTATGCCGGCGGCCTGGCGGCGGCGGATCGTGCGCTCACCGGCGTCAACCTGATCGACTCGGTCGAAGAAACTCTGCAGCACTGCATCGAACGCAGCGGGGACAACGCGCTGGCTGTCATCCCCGAAGGGCCTTACGTGGTGCCCTACTATCAGCCCGCCTGAGGAGAAATCAATGATCGAAGACAGAATCGAAGTGAACATCGCGGGCGGACTCGACGTCGCTCTACCACGCATGGTCAACGTGCGCCAGAAATTCGATGGCGCACATCTCGGCGACGTTCCGGCGACCGTCGCCAGGGAGTTCCAGCGCCCCGAAGTGCGCGCCCAGGTAAAACCCGGGCAGGCGATCGCCGTCGGCTGCGGCAGCCGCGGCATCGCCAATATCGCGACCATCGCCAAGTGCGTGATTCGCGAGTTGCAGGCGCTTGGCGCCGAGCCATTCATTTTTCCTGCGATGGGCAGCCATGGCGCCGCAACCGCCGAAGGCCAGAAGAAGGTGCTGGCAGGTTACGGCATTTCCGAAGCGTCCATGGGCGTGCCGGTCAAGGCAACCATGGACACGGTCATCGTCGGTAATCTCGACGACGGCACCCCGGTGCACATGGACCGCTTCGCGGCCGACGCCGACGGCATCGTCGTCATCAACCGTGTCAAGCCACACACGGCGTTTCGCGGCGCTACCGAGAGCGGCGTTACCAAGATGCTGTCGATCGGCATCGGCAAGATCATTGGCGCCGCCACTTATCATCAGCACGGCATGGATACGTTCCCCACGCTGCTGCCCAAGGTGCGCGACGTCAATCTCGCCAAGCGCAACGTCCTGCTCGGCGTGGGCATCGTCGAAAACGCGCACGACCAGACCGCGGCCATCGAAGTCATGCCGGCCAGCCAGATTGCGTCTCGAGAGCCGGTACTGCAGGAAATCGCAAAGCGCCAGATGCCGCAGCTCTACTTCGACGAAATCGACGTGCTGATCATCGACGAGATGGGCAAGAATATCAGCGGCGCCGGCTTCGACCCGAATATCACCGGCCGCAACCGGCGCGCCGTGAAATGGAACTTCGGACCGAAGGTCAAGAAGATCGTCGTGCTCGGACTGACCCATGAGACTCACGGCAACGCCACCGGACTGGGCGGAGCGGACGTCATTACCATGCGGCTGTTCAAGGAAATCGACATTCCGTCGACCTACGCCAACATCATTACCTCGATGAATCTCGACGGCGGGGCTATCCCCATCGTCATGAACACGGAACGCGAGGCGATTCAGCTCGCGGTCAAAACCGTCGTGCGGGTCAAGCCCGAACACTGCCGGATCGTGCGCATCCGCAACACCCTCGAAATCGCCCAGATCCAGGTCTCGGAACCCTTGCTCGCGGAAGTACGCTCCCGTCCCGAACATTTCCAGATTGCGTCGCCGGCGGCTGCGTTTGTATTCGATGCCGAAGGACGGCTGGCACCGTTGCCGTCGGCGCACGAACCGTCAACCCTGGCTGCCGCGACGCGTTAGCGGGAATGCTCCCCGAACGCGGGGAGCATTCAACACAACATGCCTAGGGGAGTTACATGAAAAAGATCATATTGCTGCTCAGCCTTTCGTTTCTCGCGATGCCAGTCCTGGCCGCCACCGCGCAGCAGGAAAAGATGAAGACCTGCAACGCCAAGGCCAAGGGTCTCAAGGGCGACGAGTTCAAGAAAGTTCGCGATGAATGTCTGAAGGCCCAGCCGGCCGCGGCGGCGGCCGGAACCGAAGCCAAGCAACTCACGCCGCAGCAGGAAAAGATGAAGACCTGCAATGCCAAGGCCAAGGGTCTCAAAGGCGCCGAGTTCAAGAAAGTCCGCGACGCGTGCCTGAAGGCGTAATGGTTTTGTAGTCGGCGGCGACGCGCAAAGCGTCGCCCCTGCTACCCGCAGGACGAAGGGCTGACGATCGCAACAAGCGCGCGAACTCAAGCCTGCCTGCCAGACAGTCGAAGCATCCACACCAACGAAAACCCTGCTCCGGCGGGGTTTTCGTTTGGCCGGTTGGAATTCGGCCGCGAGGAGAGTAATACACGATGTCGGAAAAACTTCGGGTCGGCTGGAAATCATGGGAACGAAAGGCACGCTGATCTACGATCGCGACCGCCTGACCATGGCCGGCTCGGACGAGCCGCCGGTGGTCTTCGACTTGGCGAAAAACTACCAAACCTGCTTCAGCAGCGCGGTGCGGGAATTCGTGCGCGGCCTGCGCGACGGCAGGCCGTTCGCGATCGATCGCCTGGATAACCTGGAAACGTTGAAGCTGATGGAGTCCTGCTACGTCGCCGCTGGCGTGAAGGTCTGAATCGACGGTGCATTCCTGAACGGTTCAGACCCGTTCGATCAGTGCGGCAATCCCCTGCCCGACGCCGATGCACATCGTAGTCAGCGCATAGCGGGCCTTCCGCTCCTGCAATTCGTAGGCGGCCGTGGCGACCAGGCGTGCGCCGCTCATGCCCAGAGGATGGCCGAGCGCGATCGCTCCGCCGTTCGGATTGACACGCGCATCGTCATCGCTGATGCCGAGTTGCCGCAGCACCGCGAGGCCCTGTGCAGCGAAGGCTTCGTTCAGTTCGATCACGTCGATCTGATCCAGCTTCACCCCGGTCCTAGCCAGCAGTTTTTGCGTGGCCGGTACCGGACCGATGCCCATGATCCGGGGCGCACAGCCGGCGACGGCCGAACCGATTACGCGCGCCAGCGGCACAAGGCCGTGGCGCTTGGCCGCGGCTTCGCTGGCAAGGATCAACGCGCAAGCGCCGTCATTCACACCCGATGCGTTGCCCGGCGTCACCGTACCGTCGGGTTTCACCACGCCCTTCAGCTTGCCCAGCGCTTCCATGCTGGTCTCGCGCGGATGCTCATCCCTGTCCACCACGACCGGATCGCCTTTCTTCGCCGGAATCGTCACCGGCACGATCTCTTTGGCCAGCCGGCCATTCTTCTGCGCGGCGGACGCCTTCGCCTGCGAGCGCAGTGCAAACGCATCCTGGTCGGCGCGTGCGATACCGAATTCCTGCGCGACGTTTTCCGCGGTTTCCGGCATCGAGTCGGTGCCGTATAGCTGCTTCATCACCGGGTTGACCAAGCGCCAGCCTATCGTCGTGTCGAATACCGCGTTGTTTCGCGAGAAAGCGCTGTCGGCTTTTGGCATGACGAAGGGCGCACGCGACATGCTCTCCACCCCGCCGGCAACCACCAGTTCGGCTTCTCCCGACATGATCGCCCGCGCGGCGATGCCCACCGCATCCATTCCCGATCCGCAAAGGCGATTGATGGTGCTGCCGGGGATCTCTTTCGGCAATCCGGCGAGCAGCAGCGCCATGCGCGCGACGTTGCGGTTGTCCTCACCGGCCTGGTTCGCACAGCCGAATACCACGTCGTCCACCGCATTCCAGTCCACCGACTTGTTGCGCGCCATCAGCTCACGCAGCGGGATCGCCGCCAGATCGTCTGGACGCACCGCGGACAACGCGCCGCCATAGCGGCCGATCGGGGTTCGCAACGCAGCGCAGATGAAAGCTTCCGCCATGATTTTCCTCAGTCGTTTCCTGATCGGTCGACGCGATTTATCAATCCGCCGGATTTACCAATCTGCTGGATTTACCAATCTACGATGGTGCCGTCATCCAGCACCGCATGTCCGGCGTGCATGACTTCCTGCTTGAACGGATGCTTCGCAATGACTTTCTCGTCCACCTCGACACCCAAGCCAGGCCGGTCGGGAATCAGCCAGTAGCCGTCCTTCGCGTGAATCGGGCTGTCCACGACGTCGTGGTACCAGGGCACGGCTCCGGACATTTCTTCCTGGATGACGAAATTCGGTGTGGCAATGTCGAAATGCAGCGCCGCAGCGCCGGCCAGCGGCCCCAGCGGATTATGTGGCGCGATGCCCACGCCGGCCGTTTCCGCCATCGCCGCGATCTTGCGCGCTTCGGTGAAGCCGCCGACGTGACACAGATCGGGCTGGGCAATGTTGATCGCGCGCCGCCGGAACAAGTCGTCGAATTCGCGCCGGTCGACCAGCCGCTCGCCGGCCGCGATCGGGACCGGTGACTTGTCCATGATCTGCTTCATGCCCGGCGCGTCGCCGGGTTGGATCGGCTCTTCGACGAACAATGGGCGTGCCGGCGCGAGGGCATGAATGTACTGCAGCGCCGCACTGGTCGACGCGGGACGTCCGTGGAAATCGATCATGATCTCGATTTCGTCGCCGACCGCCTCTCGCAGCTTCTGCATCATGCCGCCGACGTGGTCCTGCTGTTTCGGCGATGCGGTGAAATGCGTATAGGGAATGAACACCACCTTCAGCGCACGATAGCCCTTCTCGATGACTTGCAGCCCGCGCTCGACCACCGCGCCGTGTTCCATGCTCTCGTAGACAGAGGTCATATCGCCGAAGCCCAAATGCGTATACACCTTGATCCTGTCGTGCGTCTTTCCGCCCAGCAGCCGCCACACGGGAACGTTGAGTTCCTTTCCCCAGATATCCCACAAAGCCATTTCGATGCCGCTGATCGCCGTGTTGCCGATTACGCCCAGGCGCCAGAACGAATGCTTGACCATGACGCGCACGGCCTGCTCGATGTCGCGCGGATCTCGGCCGATGAGCAGCGGCTCGATATCCTGGACCGCGCCGACCACGCCGCGCGTCTTCCATTCCAGCGTCGCCTCGCCCCAGCCGTAGAGTCCTGGCTGGTCGGTCTCGACGCGGACGAATACCCAGTTGCGCATCTCGGCGTTGCAGACCGCAGTCTTTATCGCGGTTATTTTCATTGTTCCCCCCGAAAGGCGCAGATTAAAGCGAACCCCCGTGTGAATCCAGCACGGCGGATCGGGCATAATCCCTGCCGAAGGAAGCGATGGCAACAGCGTTGCCGCCTTCGGCCATAAAAAGTACACATATATGTGGGGGAAAGATGGCCCAGTCCATGGGACCATTCGATTACGTCATCATCGGCGCCGGTTCTGCGGGATGCCTGCTTGCCAATCGGCTGAGTGCCGATGCGAATACTCGCGTACTGCTGCTGGAAGCCGGCGGCAAAGATGATTACTTCTGGATCCATGTCCCGGTGGGTTATCTCTATACCATTGGCAATCCCCGCACCGACTGGTGTTACCGGACCGAAGCCGACGACGGCCTGAACGGCCGCACGCTCGGTTACGCACGCGGCCTCGGGCTCGGCGGCTGCTCCTCGATCAATGCCATGATCTACATGCGCGGCCAGAAGAGCGACTACGACCACTGGTCTTCGCTCGGCAACCGCGGATGGGCCTGGGACGAAGTGCTGCCCTATTTCATCCGTACCGAGGACTATGCCCATGGCGCCGACGAACTGCATGGGGTCGGCGGCGAACTTCGCGTTGAAGAGCGGCGCGTGAATTGGGAGATCCTCGATGCATGGCGTGACGCCGCCGAGGAATGCGGCATACCGAAGATCCAGGAATTCAACCGCGGCGACAATTTCGGCAACGCTTACTTCCAGATGAACCAGAAGCGCGGCGTGCGCTGGAGCAACACCAAGGCCTTCCTGCGACCGGTCATGCATCGCCCCAATCTGGCCGTATTGACTCACGCGCACGTAAGCCGCGTCCGCTTCGACACCGCGAATGGAAACCGGCGCGCAACCGGCGTTGAATTCCGCACCGGTCAGGGCGGAAACGAATTCGCGGAAGCGAAACGGGAAGTCGTCCTGTCGGCGGGCGCAATCGGTTCGCCGCAGATCCTGCAACTCTCAGGCATCGGACCGGGTTCGCTATTGCAGGAATCCGGCGTTCCGGTCATCCACGATTTGTCAGGCGTCGGCGAAAACCTGCAAGACCACCTGCAGATCCGGATCATGTACAAGGTGAAGAACACCGTTACGCTGAACGAGCGCACCCACAGCCTGATCGGCAAAATGGCCATGGGCATGGAGTATCTTTTCTATCGTACCGGACCGCTTACGATGCCGCCCAGCCAGCTGGGCGCGTTCGCCAGGAGCGATCCATCTCAAATGTCGGCCAACATCGAATGGCACGTGCAGCCGTTGTCGCTGGAAAAATTCGGCGAGCCGTTGCATCCGTTTCCGGCGATCACGCCATCGGTGTGCAATTTGCGTCCAACCAGCCGCGGACACGTTCGCATCAAGGGTTCCGATCCGCAAATGCATCCGGCCATCAAGCTCAACTATCTTTCCACCGAGGAAGACAAACGGGTCGCGGTGGATTCGATCCACATCACGCGCCGGATCATGAAGGCCAAAGCACTGGAGAAATTTCAGCCGGAAGAATTCAAACCCGGCCCCGGCATCGCAACCGACGAGGCGCTCCGCAAGGCCGCTGGCGATCTCGGCACGACGATTTTCCATCCGGTCGGCACCTGCAAAATGGGCCGCGACGAGCTCGCCGTAGTGGACGATCGCCTTCGCGTCCGCGGCGTGCGGGGACTGCGGGTGGTCGACGCTTCGGTGATGCCGCGTATCACTTCCGGCAATACCAATGCACCGACCACGATGATTGCGGAAAAAGGGGCGGAAATGCTGCGCGAGGATTGGAAGCCCTGAAATGAATCGATACGGAGGATGTGAATGCCCGCTTATCTGATATCGCAGATCGAAGTCCACGACCCGAAAGGCTACGAAGACTATCGCAAACTCGTCGGTCTGTCGCTGGCCAAGTACGGCGGCAAATTCGTCGTCCGCGGCGGCAGGATCGAAGTGCTGGAGGGAACCTGGGCGCCGAAAAGAGTGGTGATCTGCGAATTCGAGAGTGCCGATCGTGCGCGCGAGTGGTATTACTCCCCGGAATACAAGCCCGCCATGGACATTCGTCAGAAGACTGCCAGCGCGCAGATCATCGTCGTGGACGGTTTGTAGTCTCGCCCTCCGACACCTCCGACTTGCCAACCCCCAACCCTGACGGGCGACCTGACGTCGCTCTTTTTTCGCCACCGAGCCTCGGGTTGGTGTGGCATTCGTGTTCCAAAATACATTAACTCACTGATTTTACTCGTTTCTACAACCGTGTCATCGCAACAAAATAATAATTGCATATGCAATCTATTTCCGACATCATTTAGTTGCGTTTGCAATTTTTGCATGCGTAATCGACTAACGATCTGAAAGGAACGCACTATGGCCAAGCAAATGAATCGTGAAGAACTGCGCGCCCGCATCGCCGCAAACCCCGACCTGATCCTTCTCGAGGCACTGCCGGAGAAGTACTACACCGACGGCCACCTACCGGGCGCGCTGCACATGCCGCACGACCGCGTGCGCGAACTCGTGAGCAGACTGATTCCGGATAACAACTCGGAAATCGTGGTGTATTGCGCGAGCCGCACTTGCCAGAATTCCCACATCGCCGCGAACTTGCTGGGACAAATGGGGTACCGCAACGTCACGGTCTATGGCGGCGGCAAGCAGGACTGGATAGAGGCAGGATTGGCGCTTGAGGCCAGCGTACCGGCAACTGCGTAGGAGGAGACGTGGCAATCAACCGGACCTACTCCTTGCGAGGTTACGGCGCGTTGCTAATGCGCGTCTCGCTGGGCGTGATGTACCTCCTGATCCTGGCATCACTGGTTCAGGCGATGATCGGAGAAGGTTCTTACGCCTTGCGTATACGTGCCGCAGGTCTGCGACTCGCGTACTGAGAAGCAACAGGCGGCGCCCAAAATGGGCGCCGCCCGCCCGTGAGCCAGTCAATCCGATTTGAAACCGATTTTCTTGTGCGTGCCGTCGCAGTAGGGTTTATTCTGCGACTCGCCGCATCGGCACAACCAGGTTTGCAGCGTGCGATTCAACGTTCGGCCAGTGCCGCTGACCAGTTCCAGATTACCTGAGACTTCCAGCGGCCCATTCTTGATCGGCTTCACTATCACCACTCCGTTACGCGCTGCAAGCTGCTCGGACGGTTGCGTCGGCGGTTCGCCTGTCGAACGGAAACCGGCGGCGGTATGGCTGCCATCGCAATAAGGCTTGTTCTTTGACGATCCACAGCGGCACAACGTCGCCCGCAGGTGCGCGATCGCATTCCCAATCCTGAGATCCGCGTGTATTGCAAGTGGTCCGTTCTCGCGGACCCTTGCCACATTCACAAGAGGCGGTGCTTCCTGTGCGCCACCGTCGACGCGTTCGTACGTAATGGCACCCGATGGGCAGGCCAATGCAGTCATTACCACTTCTTCCGTGGACGCGTTGTCGGGCTTGATCCACGCACCTGGCACGTTGGCCTGGAAAACTTCCGGCTTGCCGAGAACGCAGTTGCGCGAATGGATGCACTTCCCGCCGTCGAAGCGCACGACGATCTTTTCGCCTCGATATTCCTGAACCTGCTCGCTCATACCAGCCCCCATTCGGATTGTGCCTGCGAGCCTTCATCTTACTCGCCGCGCAATTCTGTGGAAGCGGGCGAGCCGGAAAATGGCGAGCTGGAAGCTGTAGAACTAAGCGCCGCGCGGAATCCGCAGCGTCGCTTCCAATCCACCACGGGCAAGATTGCGCAAACGCACCGAACCGCCATGCGCTTGCGCGATGTTGCGGGCAATCGACAGGCCGAGGCCGCTGCCACCGGTATTGCGGTTGCGTGAACCCTCGACCCGATAGAACGGCTCGAACACCCTCTCGATATCGTCTTCCGGAATTCCAGGCCCGTTATCGCTGATCGCAATATTGAGCGCGCCCCCCTCATCCCGCAACGTAATGTCGGCGCGACGGCCATAGGCGAGCGCGTTGTCGATCAGATTCTGCAGACAGCGTTTGAGCGCCTGCGCCCTGCCCATCACCGGGGTACGCGCGTCGCCGGATACGGTAATGGTGTGACCGGCTTCCTCCGCGTCCTCCTTCAGGCTGGAGATCAGCGCCGTGACGTCGATCGGCTGGACCGCTTCACCGCCTTCAGCCAGTCCACGCATGTAGTCCAGCGTCGAGCCCACCATCTGCTGCAATTCATCGAGATCCTTGATGAACTTCGCTTTGATATGTGCATCGTCCAGCATCTCGGCGCGCAGCCGCATGCGCGTGATCGGCGTCTTCAGGTCGTGCGACATCGCAGCGAGTACTTTCATGCGCGTGTCGACGTAGCGCTTCAGGCGGTCCTGCATCACGTTGAGCGCGCGCGAAGCGCGCACCAGTTCGTTCGCACCACGCTCCGGCAACGGCGGACGATCGATGTTGCGGCCGAGATCTTCTGCTGCGTGGGCCAATACCGACAAGGGCCGGGTAACCAGGCGCACCGCAAAGAAACAAAGAATCACCATCACTCCATCGATGATCGCGAGATTGCGAAACATCCGAATGACCCACTGGGTCGCCCTCGCCGGGTCGATGCTCTCCACGGTGATCCACACGCCGTCGTTCAACAGAACGGTTGCGTACATCCTGACGCCGGGACGTTCGCCGAATTCGCGCGCATACCAGGATCCGGGATTGAGATAGACCGGACGCGCATCGATCACCCTGAAGCCGACGCCCGGTGGCAGCGCCAGCGCCAGGGCATCGCGCGCGGTGGTCATCAATTCCGAATCCTCGCCGGCGGCCGCGTCCGAGCCTGCGGGCTTGCCGTAAATCACCTTCAGTGTGTCGTTGGAAATCGCCTGCATGATGCGGGTCCGTTCCGCGGGGCTGGCGGCCGTCATCGTCCGCACCACATCCCCTATCCTGGTTGCCGCCTGGTTCGCACCGGCACGAAACACCAATGCGTTGCGATCAGAGATCGCAATGGCGGTCGTGATCAACTGGATCGCCAGAAAACCGCCCGCCAGAATCAGCGCGATGCGCCCGAACAACGATCGCGGAAACAATCTCATTGCTTTTCCTCTACGCGGGTGGCGAGCACGTAACCCTTGCCCCGCACGGTTTTGATGATCTCGGGCTCGCGCGCCTGCTCGCGCAGGCGCTCACGCAGCCGGCTGACCTGCATGTCAATGGTGCGATCGAGCGGGTCGGCATCGCGCCCGAAGGTGAAATTGGAAAGCTGGTCGCGCGACAACACGACATTCGGATTCTGCAGGAAGATCAGCAGCAGCCGGTATTCCGCACCGGACAGCGGTACCACCACGCCGTCCGGCGCGCACAGGTTGCGCACACGCGTATCGAGCCGCCATCCTGAAAAATTGAAGGCCTCCGGCACATTGACCTCGGTATCGGTGGGCAGGGATTTCGCCCGGCGCAGAATGCTGCGGATGCGTGCCAGCAGTTCCCGCGGATCGAAGGGTTTGGCCAGGTAATCGTCGGCGCCCATTTCCAATCCGAGTATGCGATCCACCGCTTCCCCGCGGGCAGTCAGCATCAGCACCGGCACCTGGGAACGCGACCGCAACTGGCGGCAAAGCGACAGACCATCCTCGCCGGGCAACATGAGATCCAGCACCACCAAACTCACCGGCTTCAACGCCAGCGCCTCCCACATCGCCTTGCCGTCCGCCACGGCATGCGCGTCGAAACCATTCTTGCGCAGGTATTCCTCCAGCAGGGACTGGATGTCTTCGTCATCATCGACAATCAGGACGCGATCTCGCATGGCTGCTCTTATACCTCCGACCGAAACCAATTGGGAGAAGTTTTGTCACTTACTGTAACCCCCGCCGGACCCCGGACATTTCGTTACATAGCGCGCGGGGCTATGACATACAGTTGTCACTCCTGAGAAAAGCATCCGAAATCATCCGGAACGAACCGATGAGCAATGCCCCTCTCGATGAAGATCTGATTCCCGCCGGCATGCAACACCGCACTGTTTCCAAGGCTTGGTGGCGGGGTACCTGGGTCTGGTTGCTGGTGTTATGCATTCTGGGCGGCACCGGTTACTTCGTTTTTGCCAAGCCCGAGGGCGGCAAACCGGCCGGCATGCAGCAGTCGGGCGAAAAGCCGGGCATGAATGCGATGAACCGCAGCCAGCCGGTGGTCGCGGCGGCGGCCAGGGTCGGCGACATCAACCTTTACCTGAACGGGCTGGGAACGGTCGTGCCGCTCAACACCGTCACCGTCAGGACGCATGTCGACGGCGAACTCAGCGCGGTGATGTTCCGCGAGGGTCAGGTGGTCAGGCAAGGCGACATGCTCGCGCAGATCGATCCACGTCCTTACCAGGTTCAGCTCGCGCAGGCCGAAGGCACCATGGCTCGCGACCAGGCGCTGCTGAAAAACGCCCAGGCCGACCTCGAGCGTTATCGCACGCTGTTCGAGCAAGACTCCATCGCCAAACAGCAACTCGACACGCAGGCCTCCCTGGTTCGCCAGTACGAAGGCGCACTCAAGGCGGACCAGGCCCAGATCGACAGTGCCAAGCTGCAACTCACCTATTCGCGCATTACCGCGCCGATCGGCGGACGGCTCGGCCTGCGCCAGGTCGACGTCGGCAACATCGTCCATACCGGCGACACCAACGGCATCGTGGTCATCACGCAACTGCAACCGGTCACGGTGGTTTTCACCCTCCCGGAAGACAATATCTCCGCCGTGATGAAGAAATTGCATTCAGGCCGGAAGCTGACGGTGGATGTCTACGACCGCGCGGGTAAAACGAAACTCGCCAGCGGGGTACTGCTGACGGTGGACAACCAGATCGATCCCGCCACCGGCACGATCAAGCTGAAGGCGCAGTTCGCCAACGACGATTCCAGTCTGTTCCCGAACCAGTTCGTGAACGCACGCATGCTGCTCGACGTCATGCGCGGAATCATCCTCATCCCGGCAGCTGCAGTCCAGCGCGGCACGCAGGGCACCTTCGTCTACGTGGTCAGGGACGACAAAAGCGTTACCGTGCGCACGGTAAAGCTCGGGCCGACCGAAGGAGAAACCGCCGCCATCGAGTCGGGACTGTCGGCCGGGGAAAGCGTGGTGGTGGACGGCACCGACAAACTGCGCGAAGGCGCCAAGGTGGAGATCGGTGAGCGTAATGCCGCCGCCGCTCCTGCAGATGGCGGGACGCCAAAACACGGCAAGCGCCGCCGCGATGGCGATGCATCGCCGCCCGCCTCCAGCAGCTGATCCGCGCGGCGCATGAATCCGTCGCGTCTGTTTATTCTGCGTCCGGTGGCGACCTCGCTGATGATGGTCGCCATTCTGCTTTCCGGCATCGTCGCCTATCGCTTGCTGCCATTATCGGCGCTGCCGGAAGTCGACTATCCCACCATCCAGGTCGTCACCCTGTATCCGGGCGCGAGCCCCGACGTTACCACCTCTTCGATCACCGCGCCGCTGGAGCGCCAGTTCGGCCAGATGCCGGGATTGAACCAGATGTCGTCCACCAGTTCCGGTGGCGCATCGGTGATTACGTTGCAGTTCAGCCTCGACCTGCCGCTCGACGTCGCCGAACAAGAGGTACAAGCCGCGATCAACGCAGCCGCTTCGCTGCTGCCGCAGGACCTGCCGTCGCTGCCGATCTACAACAAGGTCAATCCCGCCGATACGCCCATCCTGTCTCTGGCCATCACGTCGAACTCGTTGCCGCTGCCCAAAGTGCAGGACCTGATCGACACGCGCATCGCGCAGAAGATTTCGCAGTTGCCGGGCGTGGGGCTGGTAAGTCTGTCAGGCGGCCAGCGCCCCGCAGTGCGCATCCAGGCGAACCCCAAAGCGCTGGCAGCCTATGGAATGAGCCTGGATGATCTGCGTACCGCGATCGGCAATGCCAACGTCAATCAGGCCAAAGGCAGTTTCGACGGCCCGTCGCGTGCCTCGACGATCGATGCCAACGATCAACTCAAGTCCGCCGACGAATACCAGCGCCTGATCATCGCCTACAAGAACGGCGCGCCGATCCGGCTGACCGACGTCGCGGATGTCGTCGACGACGCGGAGAACGTGCGCCTCGCCGCCTGGGCCAACGACAAGGCGGCGCTCATCCTGAACGTCCAGCGTCAGCCGGGCGCCAATGTGATCGAGGTGGTGGATCGCATCAAGAAACTGCTTCCGCAGTTGCAGGCCACGCTGCCCGGTTCGGTGGACGTCGACCTGCTTACCGATCGCACGACGACGATCCGCGCGTCGGTCAAGGACGTGCAATTCGAACTGCTGCTGGCCGTAGCGCTGGTGGTCATGGTGATCTTCCTGTTTCTGCGCAACGTCGCCGCCACCCTCATTCCGAGCGTGGCGGTACCGCTGTCCCTCGTGGGCACCTTCGGCGTCATGTACCTGGCTGGATTCAGCATCAACAACCTCACGCTGATGGCATTGACCATCGCCACCGGTTTTGTCGTCGATGACGCGATTGTCATGATCGAGAACATCGCGCGCTACATCGAGGAAGGCATGAAGCCGCTGGAAGCCGCGCTCAAGGGCGCCGAGCAGATCGGCTTCACGATCATCTCCCTGACCTTCTCGTTGATCGCAGTATTGATTCCGCTGCTGTTCATGGGCGACGTGGTCGGCCGCCTGTTCCGAGAATTCGCCATCACGCTGGCGGTCGCGATCCTGATTTCCGCATTCATCTCGCTGACGCTTACGCCGATGATGTGCGCGCGGCTGCTGCGCCATATCCCGGAAGGGGAGCAAAGCCGCTTTTATCGCTCGGGCGGCCGCTTCTTCGACGCGGTGATCGCACGCTACGGCAGGATGCTCGACTGGGTGCTGGACCGCCAGGCCGCCACCCTGCTGGTCGCGCTCGGCACGCTGGCGTTGACCGTGCTGCTCTATTTCTTCGTGCCGAAAGGTTTTTTCCCGGTGCAGGATACCGGCGTGATCCAGGGCATCTCCGAGGCGCCGCAGTCGATCTCCTTCGCGGCGATGGCGCAACGCCAGCAGGACCTCGCCAAAGTCGTGTTACAGGATCCTGCGGTGGAAAACCTGTCGTCGTTCATCGGCGTGGATGGCAGCAACGCGACGCTCAACAGCGGCCGCATGCTGATCAACCTCAAACCGTTGAAGGCGCGCGGCATCGACGCCACTGAAGTCATCCGCAGATTGCAACCGCAGCTCGCGCAGGTCGCGGGCATCTCGCTCTACATGCAGCCGGTGCAGGACCTGACCATCGAGGACCGCGTCAGCCGCACGCAATATCAGTTCAGCCTGGAAGATGCGGATGCAAACAATCTGGGCATCTGGGTGCCGAAACTGGTCGAGCGCCTGCGCGCGTCGCCGCAGCTCGCCGATGTCGCCAGCGACCTGCAGGACCGGGGATTGCAGGCCTACGTCGAGATCGACCGCAATACCGCGATGCGGCTCGGCATCACGCCGGCCGCGATCGACAACGCGCTCTACAACGCATTCGGCCAACGCATGATCTCGACCATCTTCACGCAGTCGAACCAGTATCGCGTCGTGCTCGAGGTACAGCCCGACTTTCAGAAAGGCCCGGCCGCGCTCAACGACATTTTCGTCACCTCGACGGACGGACAACAGGTGCGGCTGTCCGCGATCGCGCGCGTGAACGAACATACGGCGCCTCTTTCCATCAATCACCTGGGCCAGTTCCCGGCGAGCACGATCTCATTCAATCTTGCCCCCGGATCTTCCCTCGGGGATGCAGTTCGCGCGATTCGTGCGGTGGAAGCGGAGATCGGATTGCCGGCAAGCACGCAGACCAGTTTCCAGGGCGCAGCGCTTGCGTTCGAATCGTCCCTGAACAACACACTGTTGCTGATCCTGGCGGCGATCGTGACCATGTACATCGTGCTCGGCGTATTGTACGAAAGCTATATCCATCCGGTCACGATTCTGTCCACGCTGCCCTCGGCCGGCGTCGGCGCGCTGCTGGCGTTGATGCTTTCGCACACCGACCTCGGCATCATCGCCATCATCGGCATCATCCTGCTGATCGGCATCGTCAAGAAGAACGCGATCATGATGATCGACTTCGCGCTCGACGCCGAACGCAACGAAGGCAAGAGCCCGCGCGAAGCCATCCGCCAGGCCTGCCTGCTGCGCTTTCGTCCGATCCTGATGACGACGCTGTCCGCGCTGCTGGGCGCACTGCCGCTGATGCTAGGCAGCGGCGTGGGCTCGGAATTGCGGCATCCACTCGGGATCACCATGGTCGGCGGCTTGCTGGTCAGCCAGGCGCTGACGCTGTTCACGACGCCGGTGATCTATCTCGCTTTCGACCGGCTGGCGCATCGACGCGGAATGCAGGCCAGAAAGCCCGTCGAGGAAGCGCAGACCGGGAGCGCGCGGCCGTGAAGTTCTCCGAATTCTTCATCCACCGCCCGGTGGCGACCACCCTGCTCACGGTGGGGATCGCCCTGTCGGGCGTCATGGCGTTCCGGCTGCTGCCGGTGTCGCCGTTGCCGCAGGTGGACTTTCCGACGATCTCGGTGCAGGCCTCGCTGCCGGGGGCCAGTCCGGAAACCATGGCCGCAACAGTGGCGACGCCGCTGGAGCGTGCGTTGGGCCGCATCGCCGGCATCACCGAGATGACGTCGTCGAGTTCGCTGGGCTCGACCCGCATCACGCTGCAATTCGACCTCGACCGCAACATCGACGGCGCGGCGCGGGACGTGCAGGCGGCGATCAATGCCGCGCGCGCGCTGCTACCCACCGGATTGCCGAGCAATCCGACCTATCGCAAGGTCAATCCGGCCGATGCGCCGATCATGATTCTGTCGCTGACATCGGAAACCATGACTCGCGGCCAGTTGTACGACGCCGCATCCAGCATCCTTGCGCAGAAGCTCTCGCAAATTGAAGGCATCGGCCAGGTTTCCGTCGGCGGCAGTTCTCTGCCGGCGGTACGCGTGGAGCTGCTTCCGTCGGCGCTCCACAAGTACGGCATCGGTACGGAGGACGTGCGCAATGCGATTGCCGCGGCGAATGCGAATCGGCCCAAAGGCATGGTGGAGGACGGCGCACGGCACTGGCAGATCTACGCCAACGACCAGGCCAGGGCAGCTGCCGAGTATCTGCCGCTGATCGTCGCCTACCGCAACAGCGCCGCGGTGCACCTGTCGGACGTCGCCGAAGTAACGGATTCGGTTCAGGACTTGCGCAACGCCGGATCGGCCGACGGCAAGCCGGCCGTACTTGTCATCCTGAACCGGCAGCCGGGGGCGAACATCATCGAGACCGTGGACCGGGTCCGGGCGACCCTGCCGTTGCTGAAGGCGTCGATCCCGAGCGCGATCGACCTGGCGGTGGTGATAGACCGTACACCGACCATCCGCGCTTCGCTGCATGAAGTCGAACGCACACTGCTGATCTCCATTGCACTGGTAGTCATGGTAGTTTTCCTGTTCCTGCGCAAAGCTTCCGCGACCCTGATCCCCACCGTGGCCGTCCCGGTGTCCCTGCTCGGCACATTCAGCGTGATGTACCTGGCCGGTTACAGTCTCAATAACCTGTCGCTGATGGCGCTGACCGTTGCGACGGGTTTCGTCGTGGACGACGCCATCGTAGTGCTGGAGAACATCTCCCGCCGCATCGAAGAAGGCGTGCCACCGATGGAAGCCGCGCTCAAGGGCTCGCGCGAAGTCGGCTTTACGGTCTTGTCGATGAGCCTGTCGCTGATCGCCGTGTTCATCCCCATCCTGTTGATGGGCGGCATCATCGGCCGGCTGTTCCGCGAATTCGCCGTCACGCTGTCGGTCGCGATCCTGGTGTCCCTGGTGCTCTCGCTTACTGCCACGCCGATGATGTGTGCACGCCTGTTGCGGCCGGAAAAACCGGAGGCCGAGCCGGGCCGGCTGTCGCGACTCAGCCGGCGCGCCTTCGACTCGCTGTTGCACGGTTACGAGCGCTCGCTCGGGTGGGGGCTGCGGCACAGCCCCTTCATGATGCTGCTGCTCGCGGCGACGGTGTGCGTGAACGTCTATCTCTACGTGATCGTGCCCAAGGGTTTCTTTCCGCAGCAGGACACCGGCCGGTTGAGCGGGTCCATTCAGGCCGACCAGGGCATCTCGTTCCAGGCCATGCAGAAAAAGCTCGCCGATTTCATCGAGATCGTGCGCCAGGACCCGGCAGTGGAAAACGTCATCGGTTTTACCGGCGGCGGACAGCGCAACAGCGGCCAGATGTTCATCTCGCTCAAGCCGCTATCGCAGCGCAAGATGTCCGCCGACATGGTGATTGCGCGATTGCGCGGCAAGCTTGCGCGCGAGCCCGGCGCCAGCCTGTTCCTGCAGCCGGTGCAGGACATCCGCATGGGCGGGCGCGCGGCCAATGCGCAGTACCAGTACACGCTGCAGGCGGACGATCTCGCTCAACTGCGCGCGTGGGAACCGCGCATCCGTCAGGCGCTGACCCAGTTGCCGCAACTGGCCGACGTGAACACCGACAGCCAGGACAAGGGAATACAGACTTCGCTGAATATCGACCGCGACGCCGCCTCACGGCTCGGCGTCAGCCCGCGCACGATCGACGCCACGCTCAACGACTTGTTCGGCCAGCGTCAGGTGTCGACCATCTATACAGCGCTGAATCAATACCGCGTGGTGATGGAAGCCGCGCCCCGATACTGGCAAAGCCCGGACGCGCTGGATGACGTGTTCGTGAGCAACACCGATGGCAAGCAGGTGCCGCTGTCGGCCTTCTCGAGCTACGGCCCGACCAGCACGCCGCTTGCAGTGAACCACCAGGGACAGTTCGTCGCCTCGACGATTTCGTTCAATCTTCCGGTCGGCGTTGCACTGTCGGACGCAACGCGCGCGATCAACGACGCGCTCAACCGCATCGGCGTACCGACTTCGATCCAGGGAAGCTTCCAGGGCACTGCGCGCGCATTCCAGGCTTCGCTGAACAGCCAACCCTGGCTGATCCTGACCGCGCTGCTGACGGTGTACATCGTGCTCGGCATACTCTATGAAAGTTTCGTGCATCCGCTCACCATCCTGTCGACCCTGCCCTCAGCCGGCGTCGGTGCCTTGCTCGCGCTGCTCGTATGCGGAACCGAATTCAGCATCATCGCGCTGATCGGCGTGATTCTGCTGATCGGCATCGTCAAGAAGAACGCGATCATGATGATCGACTTCGCGCTCGATGCCGAACGCAGGCTGGGAATGACGCCCGAGCAGGCGATCTACCAGGCCTGCCTGCTGCGCTTCCGTCCGATCATGATGACGACCATGGCCGCGCTGCTCGGTGCAATACCGCTCGCCGTCGGATTCGGCGACGGCGCCGAACTGCGCCGTCCGCTCGGCATCTCGATCGTCGGTGGCCTGATCGTCAGCCAGATGCTCACGCTCTACACCACGCCAGTGGTCTATCTCTACCTGGACCGCTTCCGTTTTTATTGCAAGCGCGCTTTCGCCAGGCGCACGCGGCCAGTCGAAACGGTTGGAAATCCAGCATGATAAAAATTGAACCACGGATACCCTCGCGAAGCGTGGAGTACCCTTTTAGAACACGGAGAGGAACACAAATACGGAATCACGTTGCTATCCGTTTGCCTTGTAGTTCCTCCGTGGCCTCCGTGTTCTCCGTGGTTCAGGATCTTTCCATGAGATACCTCGCCGCCACCACAGCCCTCGCATTGCTCGCCGCGTGCACGGTCGGGCCGAACTACGTGCGGCCGACCGCGGACACACCGGCCGCGTTCAAGGAAATGGAGGGCTGGAAAACAGCGCAGCCACGCGATCGGGAATTGCGCGGCAAGTGGTGGGAAACCTTCAACGACCCGCTGCTCAACGACCTCGAAGAACAGGTCAGCATTTCCAACCAGAATCTGGTGCAGGCCACCGCCCAGTTTCGCCAGGCGCGCGCGCTGGTACAATCGGCGCGATCGGGCTATCTGCCGACCGTATCCGGCGGCGCATCGGTTACGCGCGGGCAGTCTTCCTCCAATCTCGGCAACCAGAACCAGACCTTCGTACAGAATTCGCGGTCGTCCAGCACCAGCTATTCGCTGCCTCTCGATGCCGTCTGGGAACTCGACCTGTGGGGCCGCGTGCGCCGTACCGTCGAGTCGAACGAAGCCGGCGCACAGGCGAGTGCAGCCGATCTCGAAGCGCTGCGGCTGTCGGTCCAGGCGGAGCTGGCGCAGAACTATTTCCAGTTGCGCGCGCTGGATGCGCAGAAACAGCTTTTCGACGACACCATAGCCGCGTACCAGCGCTCGCTGACACTGACGCAGAACCAGTACACGGCGGGCGTCGTCGCCAAGGTCGACGTGATCCAGGCGCAGACCCAGCTCAAGACAACGCAGGCTCAGGCGCTCGACATCGGCGTGCTGCGCGCGCAACTCGAACATGCCATCGCCCTGCTGATCGGGAAACCCGCCTCCTCGTATTCGCTGGTCGTGGCCCCGCTTACGGCGTCGCCGCCACCACGTCCGGCGGGAATCCCGTCCAGCCTGCTCGAGCGCCGCCCCGACATCGCCGCCGCCGAGCGGCGCATGGCTGCGGCAAATGCGCAGATCGGCGTCGCCGAAGCGGCCTACTACCCGTCCCTCACATTGTCCGCATCGGGCGGCTTCCAGAGCTCGAGTTTCTCGAACTGGCTGACTGCGCCCAGCCGCTTCTGGTCGCTCGGACCGGCGCTGGCACAGACGCTGTTCGACGGCGGCCTGCGTCGCGCGCAGACCGATCAGGCCATTGCCGCCTACGATGCCAACGTCGCGGGTTACCGGCAGACCGTGCTCACCGGCTTCAAGGAAGTCGAGGACAACCTCGTGGCGCTGCGTATCCTGGAGGAAGAAGCGGCGATTCAGAACGAAGCGGTGCAGAATGCGCGCCAGTCGGTGGCCCTGACCACCAACCAGTACAAGGCCGGCATCGTCAGCTATCTGAACGTGGTGACAGTACAGGCGACGGCGTTGGTCAACGAAAGAACCGCGGTGGACGTCCTGAACCGGCGGCTGGCGGCCAGCGTGCTGTTGGTCAAGGCGCTGGGCGGCGGCTGGAATGCGTCCGGCCTGCCGACGCCGGACGAACTGGCGCGCGGCGACCCTTATCCGCGTAAAGATGCGGCGCCGGCGCGATGAAAACGCGGCAGACGCGCGACCCGTGCACGACGCAAACAAATGAGCGCAAGATTACAACTGAGATGCGACAAGATGAGTGCCGGACCGGACCGGCATCGCTGAAGCTGTGAGGAGGACTTTCAACGTGACAACCCGCCCCGTTTTTCGACCAGCCTCGAACGCGACCAGGATTTTATCGGTCGCGTTTCCCGCGCTGCTTGCGGCCAGTATGCTGGGCGCCTGCTCCGACAAGGGCGGCGGCGCCCAGGCCGAAGCCAAGAAAACCGTACCGACCGTGCCCGTGCTGACCGGGCAGGTCGTCGAAAAATCGATGCCGCTGCGCCTGCATGCGATCGGCAATGTCGAGACGGTCGCCTCCGTCGCCGTGAAATCCCGCGTCGATGGCCAGATCATCGCTACCCCTGTGCGGGATGGCCAGGACCTGGTCAAGGGCGACCCGCTGTTCCAGATCGATCCGAAACCCTATCAGTCCCAGCTCGAACAGGCGCAGGCCAATCTCGCCCACGATCAGGCGCAACTCGACTACCTGCGCGGGCAGGAACAGCGCTACCAGGATTTGCTGAAGCAGAACTTCGTTTCCAAGGAGGGATACGCGCAGGTCGCCGCCAATTTCCGGGGAGCGGAAGCGAGCGTCACCGCGGACGAAGCCGCGGTCCAGCATGCGCGCATCAACCTCGGCTATACGACGATCCGCTCGCCGATCAATGGCCGCGCCGGCAAGGTGATGCTTTCCGAAGGCAACATGGTCAAGGCCAACGACACGGTGGCGATGGTGGTGATCAACCAGATCGAGCCGATCTACGTCAGCGTCGCGGTGCCCGAGCAATACCTGAACGAGATCCGCGCGCGCCAGAAGAAGGCGCCGTTGCGCGTGGAGGTGGAACTCGAGAAAGGCAAGGCGATCGGCGGCAAGCTCGCCTTCCTCGACAACTCGGTCGACGTGGCCACCGGCACCATCAAGCTGCGCGGTATTTTCTCCAACGACGACAAACAACTCTGGCCGGGCCAGTTCGTCGAATCCTGGGTCACGCTGCGCGACGATGAGAAGGCGCTGGTCGTGCCGACGCAGGCGTTGCAGACCGGCCCGAGCGGCCAGTATGTCTACGTCGTCAAGGAAGATTCGAGCGTCGAGCTGCGCCCGGTGCAGGTCGCGCGCACGGAAGGCGCGGAGACCGTGATCGCCGGCGGACTCAAGCCCGGTGAAACCGTCGTGGTGGACGGTGCCTCGCGCATCCTGCCGGGCTCCAAGGTCAGCGCCAAAACGCCGGAGAAGTCGTCGTGAGCATCGCCGAGATCTTCGTCCGCCGGCCGGTCATGACCGGCCTGATCATGCTCGGCATTCTGACCTTCGGCGTCGTCAGCTACCGGTTGCTGCCGGTGTCGGACCTGCCCAACATCGATTTCCCCACGATCGCGGTAACCTCGTCGCTGCCGGGCGCAAGCCCGGAGACCATGGCTTCCGCCGTGGCGACGCCGCTGGAGAAGGAATTCTCCACGATTGCCGGCCTCGATTCGATGGACTCCACCAATGCACAGGGCATAAGCCGCATCACGCTGCAGTTCTCGCTCGACCGCAGCATCGATGCCGCCGCACAGGATGTGCAGGCCGCGATCACGCGCGCGCTGAAGCAGTTGCCGCCGCAGATGACCACGCCGCCGGCATTCCAGAAGGTCAACCCCGCGGACGCACCGGTCTTCTACCTTGCCCTGACCTCGACGACGCTGCCGATGTCGACGGTGGACGAATACGCGCAGACGCTGCTTGCACAGCGCATTTCCACGATCAACGGCGTTGCGCAGGTGCAGATCATCGGCTCGCAGAAATACGCGGTGCGCGTGCAGCTCGATCCAAAGGCGCTCGCTTCCCGCGGCATCGGCATCGACGAGATTGCCGGCGCGATCAACCGGCACAACACCAACCTGCCCACCGGCACGCTTTACGGCGCGCATCGCGCCTATACGGTGGAATCGAACGGCCAGCTGCAGAATGCGGCGGCATTCCGTCCGATCGTGATCGCGTATCGCAACGGGGCGCCGGTGCGGCTGAGCGAAATCGGCCGGGTGATCGACAGCGTGGAGAACGACAAGCTTGCCGCCTGGCTCAACGACGAGCGTGGCATTGTGCTCGCCATCCAGCGCCAGCCGGGCACCAACACCATCGAGATCGTGAATTCGATCAAAAAGCTGCTGCCGACTTTCCGCGCGCAGGCGCCGGCCGGCCTGAAAATGGATATCCTCTACGACCGTTCCGACTCGGTGCGCGAATCCGTGAATGACGTGCAGTTCACGCTGATGCTCGCGCTCGCGCTGGTGGTGCTGGTGATTTTCCTTTTCCTGCGCAATATCTCCGCCACGCTCATTCCCAGCCTGGCGCTGCCGATGTCGATCGTCGGCACCTTCTCGGTAATGTATCTGCTGGGCTACAGCCTGGACAATCTTTCGCTGATGGCGCTCACGCTCTGCGTCGGCTTCGTCGTCGACGACGCCATCGTCATGCTGGAGAACATCAGCCGCCACATGGAAATGGGCAAGGCCGCCATGCAGGCGACGCTGGAAGGCGCGCGCGAAGTCAGCTTCACCATCGTGTCGATGACGTTGTCGCTCGCCGCGGTGTTCATTCCGGTTCTGTTCATGGGCGGCATTCTCGGCAAGCTGCTGCACGAGTTCGCGGTCACCATCATGGCCGCCGTGCTGGTATCGGGTTTTGTGTCGCTGTCGCTGACGCCGATGCTGTGCAGCCGCTGGCTGCGCCCGGTCGCGCACGACCGCCACGGCAGGATCTACCGGTGGAGCGAGCGCGCGTTCGATGCGGTGCGCGACGTCTACGACTCGACGCTGAAATGGTCGATCAGACACAGCCGGGTCACGATGCTGGTGTTCTTCGCGATATTCGGCGTGACCGCATGGCTGTTCGCGGCCATGCCGAAAGGCTTCCTGCCCAGCACGGACACCGGGCAGTTGCTGATCTTCACCGAGGCCGCGCAGGATATTTCCTTCGATGCCATGGCGGCGAAACAACGGCAGGCGGCGCGGATCGTGCAAGCCGACCCGAACGTCGAGGCCGCCATGGCCTTCATCGGTCCTTCCTCTTCGGGATCGAGCCAGACGCTGAACCTCGGCCGCATTTTCATACGCCTGAAGCCGCGCAAGGAAAGATTGCACGCGGACGCCATCATCCAGGAGCTGAGGCCGAAGCTCACGTCCATACCCGGCATGAAGGTGTATCTGCAAAATATCCCTCCAGTGCGCATCGGCGGCAAGGTGACCAAGAGCGAATACCAGTACACGCTGCAGGATGCCGATACCCAGGAGTTGTATCACTGGGCGCCGATCCTGGAAGCGAAGTTGCGCAGCCTGCCCGAATTCATCGACGTGAACAGCGACCTGCAGATCACCAATCCGACCGTGAAGGTGCAGATCGACCGCGACAAGGCCTCCTCCCTGGGCGTGACCGCGGAACAAATAGAGGACGCCCTCTACAGCGCATTCGGCTCGCGTCAGGTGTCGACCATCTACACGCCGAGCAACGAATTCTGGGTCATCCTGGAATTGGCGCCGGAGTACCAGTCCAGCCCCGAAGCGCTGTCCCTGCTCTACGTGCGCTCGGGCACGGGCACGCTGGTGCCGCTGTCGTCGGTGGCTCGCGTCGAACGCGGAGTCAGCCCGTTGACGGTCACCCATCAGGGACAGCTGCCGGCGGTAACGCTGTCGTTCAACCTGAAGCCGGGCGTGTCGCTGAGCCAGGCGATCGGCCAGCTCAACAAGCTCGTCGCCGACCTGCGCATTCCGCAGACTGTGATCGGCAGCTTCCAGGGCGCGGCGCAGGCATTCCAGTCGTCGTTGGCCGGGATGGGCATGCTGCTGATCATGTCGATCTTCGTGATCTACCTGATCCTCGGCATCCTCTACGAGAGCTACGTCCATCCGGTCACGATCCTGTCCGGACTGCCGACCGCCGGCTTCGGTGCGCTGCTGACGCTGATGCTGTTCAAGCTCGACCTCAACATGTACGGCTTCGTCGGACTCATCATGCTGATCGGCATCGTGAAGAAGAACGCCATCATGATGATCGACTTCGCCATCGAAGCGCAGCGCAAGGACGGCAAGCCGCCCGAACAGGCGATCTACGAGGCCTGCCTGATCCGGTTCCGGCCGATCATGATGACGACGGCCGCGGCACTGATGGGCACGCTGCCGATCGCAATGGGTCTCGGCGCCGGATCGGAAGCCCGCAAGCCGCTGGGTCTCGCAGTCGTCGGCGGATTGATGGTGTCGCAACTGCTGACCCTGTACATCACACCGGTGATCTACCTTTATCTCGAGAGGGCCAGGACCTGGAATGAGCGTCGTCGCGGTCGCACTCCGGCCGTGACCGCAGGCGCCTGACACCGTGTTCGTTGGCCCGTCGTCCGCGACGTCAACGCTATTCGCCGGCTGGCGTTAGAGCCGCGGCACCGCGCGACCCCATTGCGTTCGCCCTGTGCTCCTTTCCGGAGAACCCATGAGCGAACCGCTGAAAAAGACGGACGGCCAATCCTTCCTGCGCAAACTCGGTCCCGGCGTGATCACCGGCGCCGCCGACGACGATCCGAGCGGCATCGCCACCTACTCGCAGGCCGGCGCGCAGTTCGGGTTGAACATGCTGTGGACGGCGCTGATCACCTTCCCGTTGATGGTCGGCATCCAGATCGTCAGCGCGCGCATCGGCCGCGTCACGGGTGAAGGTCTTGCCGCCAACATCCGCCGCCTGTTTCCGCGCTGGGTCCTGCTGGTCGTCGTTTCACTGCTCGTCATAGCCAACACCATCAACATCGCGGCCGACATCGCCGCCATGGGCGAAGCTCTGCAACTGGTTGTGGGCGGCGGCGAACACGGCCATGCCGTCGTCTTCGGCATGCTGAGCCTGCTGCTGCAGGTCTTCATTCCTTATCAGAGCTACGTGCGCGTGCTGAAATGGCTGACGCTGTCGCTGCTGGCGTATGTGGCGGTCGCGTTCTCGGTGCACATAGACTGGATCCCGGCGATCCGGCAGTCGCTGGCGCCGGAACTGTCGTTCAATCCGGAGTTCGTCGCTGTCGTGGTCGCGGTGTTCGGCACCACGATCAGTCCCTACCTGTTCTTCTGGCAGGCCTCCCAGGAAGTCGAGGAGCTGCGTGCCGGCAACGGCTCCTCCTCGCTGACGAGCACGCCGGAAGATGCCCGGCTGCACCTGTGTCGCATCAAGCTGGACACTTACGTCGGCATGGGTTTCTCCAACCTGATCGCCTTCTTCATCATTCTTTCCGCGGCGGTGACCCTGCATGTCGCGGGCATCACCCAGATCCAGACTTCCGCCCAGGCAGCGCAGGCGCTGCGCCCGATCGCGGGCGACTTCTCCTTCCTGCTGTTCAGCCTCGGCATCATCGGCACGGGCATGCTGGCGGTGCCGGTGCTGGCCGGGGCCACCGCTTACGCCGTGGCTGACAGCTTCGGCTGGCGCCAGGGCCTCGACCGCAAACTGTTCGAGGCCACGGAATTTTACGCAATCATCGCGTTCGCGACCCTGGGCGGGCTGCTGCTAGATTTCACCCCGATCGATCCGATCAAGGCGTTGTTCTGGAGCGCCGTGATCAACGGCGTCATCGCGGTTCCGATCATGATCGTGATGATGCTGATAGCAACCCGGGCCGAGGTTATGGGTCAGTTCGTGATCAAGCGCCGTCTGAAATTTCTCGGCTGGCTGGCAACGGCGGCGATGGCACTGGTCGTCGTCACGATGCTGGCAACAGCCTGGTGACGCGAACCGCCGGTTGAATTTTCCGGGCGGCAACGGGTCGAAGCCCGTAGCTCTTATCGAAACCCTGGAGAACGGCATGGCAGAAATCGAAATTTCCGGCGACGGGGCTCCAAGCTCGCTCGTCACCACCGCGCAGATCATCTACGCGCTGCATGCCCTCAGCATCCTCATCGGGCTGACCAGTGCGGTCACCATCGTCGGCGCTTTCGTATTCGGCATTCCGTCGATCATCGCGGTCATCATCAACTACGTCTATCGGCACAACACCCGCGGCACATTCCTCGAATCCCATTTTCGCTGGCAGATCCGCACGTTCTGGTTTGCGCTGCTGTGGATCGTGATCGGCGCGATGTTGTTCGTGACGCTGATCGGCATCCCAGTGGCGTGGATCATCTGCATCGCGGCCGGCCTCTGGGTCATCTACCGGGTCGCGCGCGGCTGGCTGACGCTGCAGGACCGCAAACCGATGGCGTTCTAGCCCAGGTTCGTTTTCAGACGCTGCAGAAAAGCGCGGATGCGCTTCGCATTCTGGCCGAGGTCGCTGCGGCCGACGCGCGATTTTGAACGCACATCCACTTTCGTTCCATCCGTGCCGGTTGTAATGCGAACGACCATGTCATCGGTGAATCCGTAGAACAGACTGGTCTGGTTGGCCTCGATGCGTCCCTGGGCCGGGTCGGCATCGACCAATTGCATGCCCATCGACGCGATGACGGTCTTCGCGGCTTCAAATACTTTTTCGCCGGGGGTCTTGGTCGTCAGGGTAACGACGTCGGGATACGCCTTCTGCTGCAGGTCGGCGACTTCCTTGCCGTCATAAGTCACCGGATGGTCACCCGGCTTGCGGAGTTTGGCGGCGGCGACGAACTCCGGCGGGCTTGCGGTATCGGTACTGATATCGTGGATGTAGGGCAGCGCGTCGGCCGTCTGCTTCCAGGTCCAGGGAATGTATGCCGCCATGACACCGACCGCGGCGCCGATGAACGCCGCGACCAGGGTTCGGCGGGGCCTTCCGCCGGTGATCACTAGGCCGGCCACCGACAGGACCGCGCCGGCCAGCGCGAACCAGAAGGCCCAGCGAAGAATCGTGAATCCGATGCGAAAATGATAGAGGTCGAGCCGATAGCCGATCCCGGAAAAAACCATCGCTGCGGCGCTTGCCAGGGCGACGAGTAATCCGATGACGACCAACCGGTTGCCAAGGCGCGCCGGGCCGGGACTTTGTTGTGCGTTCATAGTCTGCTCCATGAGAAGGACGAGGGGATCGGATTGCCCACTTCGTGCCGGATTCTACTCCGAGGTTTCTGTCGATTTAAGCAACGCAACCGGGCAGAATGCCGCTTTCGCCCGCCATGCCTCCAGCCCTCCTCGCTCTCGCCGCTGCTGCATTCGCATCCGGCGCCAACCTGCGCCTGTTCGACGCGCTGCTGCCGACCGTAGCGGAAGATTTCGCGGTGCCGCCAACGACGGCTTCGGTCGTCGTCACCGCATTCACGCTCGCCTACGGGCTGTTCCAGATCGTGCACGGCCCGCTCGGCGACCGCATCGGCAAACTGCGCGTCATCGGCGGCGCCACGCTGATCGCCTCGGCGGCTTCGCTCGGTTGCGCATTTGCACCGACGCTGCCTGCACTGGCTGCGCTGCGCTTCACCACCGGCATCGGCGCCGCCGCGATCGTGCCGCTCTCGCTGGCCTGGATCGGCGACAATACGTCTTACGAGAAACGCCAGGCCACGCTCGGCCGCTTCCTCAGCTTCATCCTCATGGGGCAGATCCTCGGGCCGGCGCTGGGCGGCGCGCTGGCCGAATTCATCAGCTGGCGCCGGGTGTTCGACGTCATGGCAGCGGTGTTCCTGATGGTGAGCATCGTGTTGTTCACGGTCGATCGCCGCACGCGTCCCGCGGCTTCCGCAGTCGGGAAGCCTCACGGCAACGTATGGCGCAACTACGCCGCCGTCCTCGGCGATCGATGGGTGCGCATCGTGGTCCTCACCGTATTTCTGGAAGGCGGACTGTTCTATGGCGCGTTCGCCTACACCGGCGCTTATCTCAAGGAACGCTTCGGCCTGTCCTACCTGTTGATCGGAGGCATGCTCGCGGGGTTCGGCCTCGGCGGCGTGGTCTACAGCCTGATGGTGAAATGGTTGCTTGCCCGGCTCGGCGAAAAAGGCTTCGTGCGGCTCGGCGGCACGCTGATGTTCATCTGCATGGCGATATTGCCGCTGCTGCCATGGTGGCAGGCAGCCATTCCAGTCGTCATCGTCGCGGGATTCGGCTTCTACATGTTCCACAACACGCTGCAGACGCGGGCCACCGAAATGGCGCCGCAGGCGCGCGGCACCGCGATCGCCGTTTTCGCTTTTTGTCTGTTCATGGGACAGGCGGGTGGCGTCGCCGTTTGCGGGGTTGCCATCCGCCTGCTGAATTATGGCTGGACTTTCGTGATCAGCGGTGCCGGACTGGGTCTGCTCGGATATTGGTTCGCCGTGCGGGTTGCCGCGCATCGGTCGCTGGGTCAGGCGCGCGTCACGTAACCGTGGCGCAGGTTGCTGCGCACACCGCCGGCGGCAAGATAGTCGCGCAGGAAATGCGTGTGGCCGTCGACCACGAATTGGCCGGACAATTCGTCGGCCCGCGCGGCGGCCAGTTCCGGCAATTGTTCCCCAATTCACAGAAGCGGACCGAATCGACGTATGATTTAGCGCTGTCATGGCGCCATTGTGGATTAGTGGCATGCAGCCAAGGGTTGCCGGACATTTTCGGCAAAGACACAACTGGAGACAGGAGGTTCACAATGAAAAAGCTTCTCGCTCTGTTTGCAATGCTCGCGTTGCTCGTTCCGGCGCTGGCGTTCCCGGCCGGCAAGGTAGCCGAGGCAAAACTTGGCAAGAGTATCGTCGATCGAAAAATTACCGACGAAACCACGACCTTCGCTCCCGGCGAAAAAGCTTACCTCTGGCTGAAAGTGGAAGACGCGGCCGGTGAAACGCTGACGGTAACCTGGAAGATCAACGACCAGGCCTACCCGGCGACACTGAACATAGGCGGCACTCCGTGGCGCACCTGGGCGAACAAGACTCTACATGTAGCCGGTGATTGGACCGTCACGGTCAGTGACTCCGCAGGCGTCACGCTGAACGAAACGAAATTTACGGTGAAATGATGCGCGCTCAGCCCTGCGCGATGCGATACAGCCGTCCGCCCGAAGTCATGATATAGAGCTCGCCTGCCGCATCCTCGCCGAAGCTGGTGATGTTTCCTCCGGGGCGGAGTGCGGCCCAATCGAAGAACTGGGTGGCAGTACCGTTCACCAGCCGGAAACTGCGCACGAATCCCGCGCAGAAATCGCCATAGAAATACGTACCCTGCAGAGCGGGGATGGCGGCCCCGCGGTAGGCATAGCCCCCGGTTATCGAGCATGCTCCGTTTCTGTGGTCATACTCGAGTCGAGGCAGGGTCATCCCGCCTGTACTGCATATCGCCGTACCGGGAGGATAGCAATGGTTTCCTTCCATCACGTTCCATCCGTAGTTGACTCCTTTGCCCGCGTCGCCGGCCACAGTCGAAGTCGAAACATCGACCTCCTCCCAGTTGCCTTGCCCCACATCCGCGATGTAGAGATCCCCCGTCTGTCTGTCGAAGCTGTACCGCCAGGGATTGCGCAGGCCGAGGCTCCAGATTTCTTTGCCCAGGACCGCTGCCGCAAAGGGGTTGTCGGACGGAATGGTGTAAGCAGGTTGGGGTGCGGTGCCCTGCGACACGTCGATGCGCAGCAGCTTCCCGAGGAGATCCGCGGGATTTTGCGCACGGCCGTCGGGATCTCCCCCGCTTCCTCCATCGCCAAACCCGATGTAAAGGAAATTGTCCGGACCGAAAGCGATCATTCCGCCGTTGTGATTCGTAAATGGTTGCGCCAACGTAAGGATGATGCGATCGGCAGTACCGACCGCCACGTTGGGACTGTTCTGATCGGCCACGTATCGCGCAATGACGGAATTACCGCTCGTGTCCGTATAGCTGACGTAGAAGCGCCGGTTGGCCGCATAGTTCGGATCGAAGGCCAGGCCTAGCAAACCCTGCTCACTGCCGGTGGAAACAAGGCTCGTGATGTTCAGAAAGGTGCCCGTTCCGATCAACGATCTTGTGGCCTTGTCCACGACCTTGATACGCCCGCCCTTCTCGACCACGAACAACCGGGCCGTGTCCCCCGGAGGGGCGGTCAGGAAGACGGGAAAGCTCAGGCTCAGGGCCGCATCGATGCGCTCGAGGTGAAGTGCAACCCCGGCCGGCGTTGTGCCTCCGCCGTTCCCGCCGCCGCCACAGGCAGCAAGCAGCAGCCCGAGCACGAGCACGCTGAAAAAGAGATTTCGTCCAGGCAACAGGTCGATTGCATGCATAGTCATCCTCGCAGACAAGCGAATCCAAACTTGCGGTAAAGTGAAGATGATGCGCCGGTTTCCGCCGGTGTTTTCTGATGTTACGCCGACGACGAACCGGTACAGCGCCGAAACCTGACGCAAGTCCTCCACGGAGTCGGCGAGGATTCGAAAGACAGGGTGCAAAGGTGACGGGGCACAAACTGGATCATGCCGGCATGCGCATCCTCTGGCTTCGCCTGCGGCGGCCGCGTCTGGCCGCGGGCGTGGCGAGCGGAGTCCTGATATATGGGCTTCTCTTCGTCTTCAGCTCCATGTCGGGCCGGCTGCGCTTCATTCTTTCCTGGGACGCCGGCGTTCTGGTCGCGACGGCCCTGCTCATCGGGCTCAGACGCGCACTACCCGAAACAATGAAGCGCATCGCTGCCCAGCAGGACGCGGGGAAGTGGACAGTGCTGTTCCTGACGCTGGTCGCCGGGAGCGCGAGCCTGGTTGCCATTGCCGGGGAGGTGCCGTTGATCAGGAATGCCGGTGAATTCGAGAAGATCGTGCGTATCAGCCTGATCGTCGCGACGATTGTTCTTTCCTGGGCATTCATTCACACCATCTTTGCGCTGCATTACGCCCACGACTATTACTCCAGCACGCCCGCCGGGACCGCCAACGGTGCGACCCTGTACAAGGGCCTGGCGTTTCCCGGAGAGGCGATGCCAACTTACATGGATTTCGTTTACTTCTCGTTCACGATCGGCATGACGTTCCAGGTGTCCGACGTTCAGATCACGAATCCGGCCATGCGCGGGCTTGCACTCACGCACGGCATCATCTCGTTCTTTTACGCAACCGGGATACTGGCCCTGACGATCAACATGGTGGCCGGATTGATCTGAAAAAAAACCCGCCGAAGCGGGTTATTTTTTGCGGAGGACTACACCGGACCTATGTCTGCCGCCGGGTACTGCCCCGGGATAGTTCACTTTGAGTCGGTCTCGGTTTCAGTGGGCGAGGCCGCAATGGTTCCGTCATTGGTTGACGTATCAATGGTCGCCGTATCGGTTGACTGATCCGTCACAGCCGCCGGCTCGCTCGTGCCGGCGGACGAGTCGGCGGATGCCGTCGCAGTCTCCTCCTCCGCAATTGCGGCCGTGGTCAGCCATCCGAATACCAGGGAAACCAATACTGATGCGAGTTTTCGTTTCACAGCAGACCCCCTTTGCGTGATTGATGGAAGATGCTCGAGTCTTGGACGGCGAACGGCGCGCGCCGGTTCGGCCTTCGACTTGTCGCCACCAACGCATCGCAACGAACATGCCAAGCATCGGTATTCGCGCAATCAAGCGCTTAGGAAAACCGGACAGATTGGCAGCGGCCGGCGATGGTGCGCGGGACGGTTTGCCGCACCAAGGAGGCGCGAAACCTTCACCGCAGAGCGCCGTGTCTGGCGGCGCTTGACCTGCGTCGCCCGACGAGATCATTATTCGCCGCCGCGCCCGTTGCAGCCCCGATGCCGGCGAAAGACGGCTCAATTTTCCGAGGCCGCTCTGCCCACAGAATAAAAATGGACCAAACGCCATCCTCCCGGTTCCAGCGGCTCAAGCTTTACTACGAACGCCACGAACCTGCTTTCGACATTGCGGCTTTCGCCGGGGGCTTCGTTTTCGATATTGCGATGCTCGATCGCATCGACGCCTGGTCCACGATCGTCCAGCAAGCAGCGTATCTCCTGCTCATCGCTGTGATCCTGCTGCAGATGTTCTTCTCGGAAGGCGGACCTGCTCCCGATACCGGCGCGATGCCCACCCTGAAGCGCTGGTATTACGCGTACCGCACCGCCCTCGTCCACTTTCTACTGGGCACGTTGCTCAACCTGTATACGCTGTTCTTCTTCAAGAGCGCCTCACTCTTCGTATCGTTCGCCTTCATGCTGGTGCTGGCGGCCCTGCTGGTGGCCAACGAATCCAGTCGACTGAAGGCGCAACTCGGACTGTCGCTCAAGTTCGCCCTGTTCAGCCTTTGCCTGCTGTCGTTCTCGGCCAACATCGTTCCGGTGTTCGTGGGATCGATCGGGCTGTTCGTCTTCCTGCTATCGATGCTGGCGGGCTGCCTGCCGCTGGCCGTGATCAACCGGCGCATCCGCATTCACGCGCCCGAAAGGACACAGCAGGCAAGGCAGCAGATCCTCGTGCCGTTCGGCCTGGTGCTGATCGGCTTCCTGTCGCTCTATGTATTCAGGCTGATCCCGCCCGTGCCGCTGTCCATTCCCTTCATCGGCGTCTATCACAACGTCGAGCGCAGTGAGGATACGTTCAGGCTCAGTCACGAGCGGCCGTTCTGGCGCATCTGGCACCACGGCGACCAGAAATTCCTCGCGCAGCCCGGCGACAAAATTTATGTGTTCTTCCGCGTCTTCTCTCCCGCGCGCTTTTCCGACCAGGTATTGATGCGCTGGTACTGGAAGGACAACACGGGGAGCTGGAAACTGCAGGATTCCATTCCCATCAAGATACTCGGGGGACGCGAAAAGGGTTTCCGCGGCTACGGCATGAAATCCAACTATCAGCCCGGCGACTGGAAATTGCAGGTGGAAACCACAGACGAACGCGAGATCGGGCGGGTCTACTTCGATGTCGCCATCGCGCCCGAGGCGACGCGCAACTTCGAATCCGATATCGAATAGCGCGCCGGCTAGCGCATGCGACCGCGCCAGTTTCCGGGTGCACTGCGCCCGTAGCGATAGACCAGCCAGCCACCCAGCAGTCCGCCCAGGTGCGCAAAATGGGCGACGCCCGCTTGCGTTCCCGTGACACCGAGCACCAGTTCCAGCACCGCGTAGAGCAGCACGAATACGCGTGCCGGCATGGGAATCGGCGGAATCAGCGGCACGATGGTGCGATTCGGAAAAACCAGAGCGTAGGCCAGCAGAATCCCGAACACGCCCGCGGACGCACCGACAACGAGTCCGCCACCGGGACCAAACAGGCCGCTGACCAACAACTGCACCACTGCGCCGCTCACGACGCTGGCAAAGTAAGCCATGGCCACGCGGCGTACGCCCCAGACCCGCTCCAGCTCGCCGCCGAACATCCACAACGCGAACATGTTGAATGCAAGATGGGTCAGGCCGCCGTGCAGAAAACTGTAGGTCACGAGTTGCCACGGCGTCAGGAGCGGAAGGCTCGCCAGGCCGGCGCCGTCGCCCGGCCAGAGGGCGAACCATTGAATCAGAGCATGCCCCATCTGCACATCCAGGAGATAGACCACGACGTTGGCGATGATGAGGGCTTGCGTGAATGCAGGCATGGGGTTCCTTGTTTTTCGCGGCGGGTTCGACCAGCCCAGCGGGAAATCGTTTGCATGTTACGCTTCGGCACCGTCGAAACGTTCGGCTCACTTTAATTGAATCCCGCCCGTCAATAAATGAAGGCGTACATATGAAAAACAAGTTCGCCCTGTCGATTATCCTGCTGTCGCTGCTCGCCCCTGCTCTTGCTGCGGCGCCCTATCAGCGCCCCGCCGGCATAGCCGACGAGAAGGAACCCCTTATCGTGGCGGGCTATCGTGCGCTGTTTACCTGTTCGGCGCACTTCTTCGCCGGTCGTCCGCTGGACGACATCAAAACGGTCGAACTGGTCGACGTCGGAGGGCTCGGCTACCCCGATCCGGTCATCGACGAGCAGCGCAGACTCGTGACGGCGACCGACATTTCGGGCGAGATCGTCCGCGTCGCCGCCTTTCGCGACACCATGGGCTGTACGGTGCTGCCGCCGCACTGGCAGATCGGCGACATCCCGCGCTTGCCGAATGTCCAGTACTCGCCCCCGCCCGATGTCGGTAACCTGCCATTTCCCGGCGGCGATCGCGTCGATCTTCCCGCGAGCGGCCTCGACGCACGCCATCGCACACTGGCGCCCATTCTGGATCGCGCCTTCGACGGCAAGAGTTACGGGGAGAGCGCCGGGGTCGTCACGACCGCCGTCATCATCGTGAAGAACGGCAAGATCGTCGCCGAGCGCTACCGTCCCGGATTCGGCGTTCACTCGGGTTATCGCACCTGGTCAACGGCGAAGAGCATCTCGGCGGCGCTGCTCGCCATCGCTGCGAAGCAGGGCCTGCTGGATCTGGACGCGCCGGTGAACATTCCCGAATGGAATTATCCGGGCGATCCGCGGCGGGCCATCACGCACAAGCAGCTTCTGTGGATGTCCAGCGGGCTCTTCAGCGGCGGTCCGAATACTTACGCGGTCTACTTCGGCGGGGAGGATGTGATCAGCGCAGTGACGACCACGCCGCTGGAAGTGGCGCCGGGCACGCGCTGGAAGTATGCGAACAACGACACGCTGCTGCTGCTGCGGGCGTTGCGCCATCGGCTCGCGGATGATCTGAAATACCTGCGTTTCCCTTACGATGAGCTGCTGCATCCGCTCGGCATGTATCACACGCGCATGGAGATCGATCATCTCGGGAATTTCGTCGGCTCGAGCCAGACCTACACCACAGCCCGCGATTTGACGCGCTTCGGCCTGCTGCTCTCGAACGATGGCGTGTGGAATGGCAAAAGATTGCTGCCGGAAGGCTGGGTGAAATTTTCCAGCACGCCTGCGCCCACGCGGCCGCCGGTCGCTGGACAATGGGGCTACGGCGCGCAGTTCTGGCTGCTCGATCAGATGCCGGGCGTGCCATCGGGAACCTTCACGACCGCCGGCAACAAGGGGCAGTTCGTGACGATCGTTCCCGGCCGCGATCTGGTGATCGTGCGCACCGGCGTCGATCCGGACGGAAAGCGCTGGGCCCAGGACCAGCTCGTCGCAGCCGTCGTCGCAGCGCTCGGCAAATAAGCCCGCGCCCGCCCCGGCCCCTGGCGCCTGGCGCCTGGCATACGAATCGAACCCAACCTTCTGTTACTTTACGCCCTCTCCACGTCGAGGCACACCCGCTTGAACAAGATCCAGGAAAGCCTGCGCACACTTTCGCCCGCCGTACTGAAGGGCATCCGTCGCGGTATCGAGAAGGAAAGCCTGCGCGTGCGTCCCGAGGGCAAGCTCGCCATGACCTCGCACCCGTTGACGCTCGGCTCGGCGCTTACCCATCCGCACATCACCACCGACTTTAGCGAGTCGCAGCTCGAGCTGATCACCGGCGTGCACACCGGCGTAGAGTCCTGCCTCGAGGAACTCACCCGGATCCATCAGGTCGTCTATCGCGCGCTCGGCGACGAGATGATGTGGTGCGCGAGCATGCCCTGCGGACTGCCCGCGGACGATGCCATCCCGATCGGCCGCTATGGTCGCTCCAACGTCAGCCGCATGAAGACGGTGTACCGCACCGGACTGTCGCACCGTTACGGCCGGCGCATGCAGATGATTTCCGGCATTCACTACAATTTCTCGCTGCCCGACATCGTCTGGCCGATACCGGGTGTCGGCGAGCCGAACGAAGCGTACTTCGCGCTCATCCGCAACTTCCGGCGCAATGCGTGGCTCCTGTTCTACCTGTTCGGCGCATCGCCTGCGGTGTGCGCAAGCTTCGTCGAAGGCCGCAAGCACGAGCTGCGCGAGTTTGGCCGCGGCACGTTCCATCTGCCTCACGCCACGTCGCTGCGCATGGGGCGGCTCGGCTACCACAGCGATGCGCAGTCCGCGCTCGCAGTGAGCTACAACAACCTGGAAAACTACGGCGCCTCGCTTTACGACGCGCTCACCCAACCCTACCCGCCCTACGAGACGATCGGCATCCGCGACGGCGATGACTACCGCCAGCTCGCCACCAGCCTGCTGCAGATCGAGAACGAGTTCTACGGCAAGGTCCGGGCGAAGCGCGTCATCCGTCCGGGCGAGCGGCCGCTGCACGCATTGCGCGAGCGCGGCGTCGAATACGTCGAAGTACGCCTGATGGATCTCGATCCGTTCCGTGCGATCGGCATAGGCGCGGCCACGATCCGGCTGCTCGACGTGTTCCTGCTGCATTGCCTGCTCGAAGAGAGCCCCGCCGACACCCCCGAGGAAATCGCCGCCATCGGGCGCAACCAGAACCGTGTCGCCGCTCGCGGGCGCGAGCCCGGCCTGCGGCTCGAAAGGCATGGAAAGAAAGTGGGTCTGTTCGAATGGGGTCGGCAACTGATGGTCGAATGCGAGCCGATCGCCGCGGCGCTCGATGCCGCGCACGGGGGCACTGCGTATTGCGACGCGCTCGCGGCTGCCGTCGCCGCGCTGAACGATCCCGATTCCGTCCCTTCCGCCCGCGTGCTCAGGGAAATACGGGAGCGCCACGACAGCTCCTACATCCGCTTCACCGTCGCGCAGTCGCTGCGCCACGCTGCCGACATCAAGCGATTGCCGCTTCCCGCTGAAGTGGAGGAACGATTTGCCCAGTTGGCGAAGGAGTCGCTCGAGGAACAACGAAACATTGAAGTGTCCGATAGCCTGCCTTTCGAGATCTACCGGCAGCAATATCTGGCGCCCGAACGGCTGAACGCGGTTCCGATTCAGCGGAAAAGCTGAGCGGACAGGGTAGCGAATTCGCCCGGAGTGCCTCTTTTTCGTTTTCGCCCGTCCTCGCATTTGTCCGGATATTTTTTTAGAATCGCGAAACACGGAATCTCTTACTGCAGGAACACCCATGAAACTCTGGATTTTCGATTCCCGGGCACCCACGGACGATATCGAGGCGGGATGCCGGGCCGCGACCGCACTGATCGAGAAGCGCGGGCTCAGCGTCGAGCGGGCCTACGACGCCGTGATGAAGCGCAGCAGCCGTGCGCGCTTCGACCAGCGCGCCGCAAAAGCCTGGGACGACGCCGAGGACGAGGCGTTGCGCGTGACCTATCACGGCGCGGAGCCCGACGATGAACCGGTGCTCGGGCCGGCCAAAACACCCGAGCGGCATTCTTAGCTCATGTCGGTGTCCCCAACGGGGACCCCGACCGTCTTCTTTATTTGACGATTTCGAGCAGCTCGACTTCGAAGAGAAGAGTAGCGCCGGGCTTGATGGCGGGCGGTGATCCGCGATCCCCATAAGCGATGTCGGCCGGGCACACCAGGCGGGCCTTGCCACCGACCTTGATCTCCTGCACGCCCTCGGTCCAGCACTTGATCACGTTACCGAGCGGAAACGTGGCCGGCTGACCGCGCTGAATGGAGCTGTCAAACACCGTTCCATTTACCAGGGTTCCCTGATAGTGGACCTTGACCGTGTCAGAGGCTTTGGGCGACGGCCCCTTGCCTTCTTGCAGCGTGGTCACGATGGCGCCTGATGCGGTCTTCCTGGCACCGGGTTCCGCGGCGGCCTTCGCGAGAAATGCGGCACTGCCCTTCTTTTCCTTTTCCGCGACAATCGCGGCACGCGCCTTGACCAATTGCTGCACCTTTGGCTTGACGCTCTGCGCTTCGACCTTCAGCGGGCGCTTGAGGATGCCATCGGAGAGGCCGGATTTCACGATTTCCAGATCGGACTCGCTCAGCGAGAATTCGGCCAGGGATTCGCTGATCGCAACGCCGAGGGCGTAAAGGGCTTTCTGCTCGTCGTTCGCAAGATCCGCAGCTTGCGCGGCGGAAAATCCGATGCCGAGCAAAACCGGCAGGCAGAGCACAATGGTTCGCATCACAAAGCCGCTCCTAAAAAACCGCGATACTACCCTATCGCGGATTTCCCGGCTGCATGTCCGACGCGTCACGAATCACTGGTGTAGCAGCCTGGGCAGGAATAGCGCCACGTCCGGCAGAAAGAGCACGACGAGCAGGCCCGCGATTTGCAGCGCGATGAACGGCAGCACCGAGACGAAAATGTGGTTGAGGCTGATGTCCGGCGGCGCCACGGATTTCAGTCAGAAAAAAATCCGGACATCAATGCCGCGTTATCTTTTGATGTTCAATCCCGCGAAAACGAAGTTCGCATAGGCAGCGCGGCCGCTGCTATCGATTGCATGCCCATTGGCCTTGCACCAGGCAGCCAGTTCACCGGGCTTTATATTCATTTGAGTGGGGGATACGCCGCCTGCGCGAAGCTCGCCAAGCTGCTGGTTGTAGGTTTTCAGAAAGACTTTGTAGTCATTCGGCATGCCATCCCCGTCGACACAAACCGCACGAAACTCGGCGTAGTCCTCCCGTGATATGAACCCGATAACTGCTGGTGCTTTAGCCATGACTAGCCTCCATGTGGCCCCAGTATCGATTTAGGGTCACGGGTTTGTAAAGAAAAAACGCGCCGGCTCGATCCTCGACTCTTCACGAGCTGCAGGACAACATCGAGCACCCTGCCCGGTTACGCGCCCAATCGGGCCGGCGCTGCGCAAACTGCTCGCGGCCGGGCTGATCCTCGTAGGGACGACGCAACACGTCGAGTAGTTCGTGGATCCCCGCATCGTCGCCCTGTTCGGCACGGTCGATCGCCTGCTGCGCCAGATAATTGCGCAGAACGTAGCGCGGATTGGCGGCATGCATGCGCGAACGGCGTTCCACGGCCAGCATCCCGTCGCGCCGCACACGCGCGGCGTAGCGCAGCAGCCAGTCGTCGAATCCCGGCTCGGCTCGCCGCTGCTTCGCCTCGTCATAGAAGGCATGGCTGAACGGCGCAAGGTTCGGCGAATTGAAATCGATGTCGCTCAGCGCGCGGAAGAACAAAGTCATGTCGACCTCCGCTTCCTGCAGCAACGCCTGCAGTGCCTGCATGAGTTCCTCGTCTTCATCCAGACATTCGGCCAGGCCGAGTTTTGCTGCAATGTTGCCGCGATCTGTCGCAGTAAAAACGTCCACATAACGCTGCAGACCGGCGTGCAGCGGGTCGACGGAGGCATAGGCCGGCACCAGTGCGTTGGCGAGCTGCCCCAGATTCCAGTACGCGATCTGCGCCTGCTGGCCGAAGCGGTAGCGGCGCCCGTGCGCGTCGGTCGTATTCGGTGTCCAGTCGAAATCGAAATCATCGATCCAGCCATACGGGCCGTAGTCGATGGTCAGGCCGAGGATCGACATGTTGTCGGTGTTCATCACGCCGTGCACGAAACCGACCCGCATCCAGTGCGCAACCATGCGGGCGGTACGCTCGCAGACCTGTGTGAACCACTCCGCGCGCACCTGCTCGCCCGGTTGCCCGGCCTGCCCGCGACCGCTCCTGTCGGAAATCAACTCCGGGAAATCGCGTCGGATCGTAAAGGCGATCAGCTTGTTCAGGAGGTCGACGTCGTCGCGCGACGTCGGCAGTTCGAAGTTGCCGAAACGAATGAACGACGGCGCCACCCGGCACACGATCGCGCCCGCTTCGGACCGGGGATGGCCGTCGTAGAACATGTCCCGCACGACCGGTTCGCCGGTCGCCACCAGGCTCAAGGCACGCGTCGTCGGCACGCCGAGGTGATGCATTGCCTCGCTGCACAGGAATTCGCGTATCGACGAGCGCAGCACGGCGCGGCCGTCGGCCGTGCGCGAATACGGCGTCGGACCCGCGCCCTTCAACTGCAGCTCCCAGCGTTCGCCTTTCGCATTGATCGTTTCGCCCAGCGTGATGGCGCGGCCGTCGCCGAGCTGGCCTGCCCAGTTGCCGAACTGATGTCCGCCATAGTTGGCAGCATACGGTTGCATGCCATCGAGCAATGCGTTGCCGCCGAATACCTGCGCAAAGGCCGGCGATTCGATATCGGCCGGATCGATGTCCAGCATCGCGGCCACCTCGTGCGAATACGCAATCAGTCGTGGCGCGGCCACCGGCGTGGGTTCCACGCGCGAATACAATGCCCCGTGCACCTGTCGCCGTCCCGGCCCGGTCGTCGGGTCCGCAGGCAGTTCGCGCACGAACGCATTGTCGAAGCTGAGGGATTGCATCAGGCGATACTCGGAAAGTTGGACCGATCAGATCGGCAATGGATTCCGGTATTGTAAGTCCAGAACACCGCAATGCATGCGCAGGACACCCATCCCCCTTCGCGGGCCGGGCTGATTGAGCTAGAGTCGAATAAAACCCATCGGGACACTATGGAAACCATCCAGATTCAGTTGAAAGACGAGCATGTCCGGCTGTGCGATCTGCTCAAGCTGGCGGGCATTGCCGATAGCGGCGGGCAGGGCAAGCACATGGTCGCCGAAGGTAAGGTCACGGTGGACGGCCGGCCGGAAAGCCGCAAGACCGCAAAGATTCACGCCGGGCAGACGGTGGAGTGCCGCGGCGTCAAAGTATTCGTAACGACAAAGCGAAGCCCGCGCCAGGAGTAAAGAATATGGAATCCCGCCTCGCGGAAATTGAAGCAAAGCTGAGTTTTTCCGAGGAATTGCTGGAAGCGCTGAACCAAACCATTTATCGCCAGCAACAACAGATCGACCAACTCCAGATGGAACTGCGCACCTTGCGCGAGCAGGTGCGGACCGCGCTCCCGGCGGAGCCCCGCAATCTGCGCGACGAAACGCCGCCGCACACCTAGCGCCGGCGGGTCTTCTCCGGCTAGCGGGCCAACATGCGCGGGAATTCCCCGCTGTCCATCAGCCACTGCGGCCCCGCCCACCAGAACTCCTTTCACGAATACCATACGATATGCACCGACGTTTTGAAAGGATGCCATCCCGCGCGCAGCCTGTCCGATGCGCGCCGATAAGGAAAGCCCATGGCTGCCGAGCTATTCGACTACGCTGAACTGCTTCGCCCCGATCTGCCGCCGGCCACCGCCAGGTGGACCGACTTTCCGAAATACAATTTCGTCGGCGGCCACAACGATGCCGACAGCGTCCCGGTCGAGGGCCTGATCGCGGCCGCAACCACGGTGCTGAAACGCGAGGGCAGGACCCTGTCCACGTATGGACTCCAGAGCGGCCCTCTCGGTTATCGCCCGTTGCGCGAATTCATCGCCCGCAAGCTCGCCAACGATGCCGGCATCGCCTGTTCGCCCGACGAGATCCTGATTACGTCGGGCTCGTTGCAAGGCCTCGATCTCGTCAATCAGGTGCTGCTGTCGCCGGGCGACACGGTCATCGTCGAGCAAATGACTTATGGCGGTGCCATTACGCGGTTGAAGCGCCTGGGCGTGAATATCGTCGGTGTCGAGGTCGATCACGACGGCCTGAGCAGTGACGGGCTGAAGACGGCGCTCGATGATCTCAAGCGCCGCGGCATCAGGCCGAAGTACATCTACACGATCCCGACGGTGCAAAACCCGACCGCCACCGTGATGAGCGAGGCACGGCGGACCGAGATACTCGGGCTCTCCGTGGATTACGGCGCGCCGGTCTTCGAAGACGAGTGTTACGCGGATCTGGTGTGGGAAGGCACGCGTCCGCGAGCGCTGCGCGGCATGGTGAGCGACGACCGCGTCATCCACATCGGCTCGTTCTCGAAGTCGATCGCGCCGGCGCTGCGGATCGGTTATCTCGTCACCGGCTGGCCGCTGATGAGCCGCATTCTCGGTATCAAGAGCGATGGCGGGTCGGGTGCCCTCGAGCAGATGATCCTCGCGGAATACTGTCAAGACCATTTCGAGTCTCACGTGCGGGCGCTGAGGAAAACCCTGCGCCGCAAGCTTGATGTGATGATCGAGGCGCTTCGCACACAGTTCGGGGCGGCAGCCAAGTTCGACGATCCGGCGGGCGGCATTTTCCTCTGGGTGACGTTACCGGATGGCGTCGACACGACTCGCCTGACGCAACTGGCGCTGCAGTCGGGCGTGGCGATCAACCCCGGTGCCGAATGGATGATCGATGCCGGCGCGGGACAGACCCGGCTGCGCCTTTGCTTCGCCCATCCCTCGGAGCAGGGCATCCGTGAGGGCGTCGCCAGGCTCGCCGAGGTATGTCATCGCGAGTTCGCTGTCCCGGCCCGCAGCGCGAAGGCACACAGATAGTCGCGGGAAGTTGAAGCTTCAGCTATCCCCATAAACCGGAATGGCCGCCCCATGAATGACTTTGGCATCGTCGCTGCACAGGAACAGGATGACGCGCGCGATGTCCTCGGGCTTCGGCCAGATCGCAAAGTCCGCCTTGGGCATTGCCTTCCGGTTGACCTCCGTATCGATGATGCTGGGAAGAATCGAGTTCACCCGCACCCCGCTACCCTTCAGATCCGCGGCCAGGGAATCCAGCAGCGCCAACGCCGCGGCTTTTGAAGCAGCGTACGCGGCCACGCCGGCAGGGTGATCGAGTGCCGCCTTGGCGGCAATGTTCACGATCGCCCCGCGTCCCTGTTTCAGCATCGCCGGTACCACTGCACGCGACAACGCGTAACCCGGGCGCAGATTCAGCGCCAGCATCTGATCGAGGACCTTGGTCTGCAAATCCCACAGTGGTACACCGCCGGCGTAACCGCCGACTGTATTCACCAAAGCGTCCAGCTTCCCGTGTTCCGCGAGAATCTTCCCGACGAGCTGGTTCACTGAAGTTTCGTCGGTGACATCGGTAGCGTGGCCCACCAGCCGTGAGCCCTTCGCGCCCGCTGCTTGTTTCAAGGCGTCGAATTCTTCTAGTTTGCGATAGGTGACCGTCACCTTGGCGCCTTCCTGCAGGAACGCCAGGCTCACCGCGCGTCCCAATCCGCCGGTACCGCCGGCCACCAGTGCCACCTTGCCCGAGAATCTCTCACTCATTTCGTCGTTTCTCACTTTCGTTCAAGGTCGGCGCGGTTCCATTCTGCGAGAGCAGCCGCCAGGTCGTATGTACTCTCGAGAAATGCGGCGAGTTCCTTTTCGGGCGATGCCGCGGTCCGTACTGCTTCATACGGCAGCATGAACTCGGAAAGGTCTTTGCTGTAAAACGCAGCCGCCGGACGGACCGGAGCGTCCTTGAAGCCCTCGGGTTCGGGTGCCGCATAGGCGTAGAACGCCGGTTGCTGAATCGCACCGCTGCCCGGCCAGAAGCCGTGACTGATGACTTCGTGCGAATATGCTTCAGCAGTGATCGAGTCGGCGCCGGCGCGCTGCGGCGCCCGTTGGCCGGAGAAACGCGTCACGGCGAGATCGAAGCTTCCCCAGAAAAAATGTACCGGGCTGCATTTTCCGACAAAGTCGCAGCGGAAACGCTCGAACACCGGTTTCATCGCGACCAGGGCTCGCCAGAAGGCGCTTGCATACGCCCGGTCGTACGACCGGTGCATCGTGTCCGCTTCGAAGCGGATCGGATCCGGAATTTCGACCGGCATCGTCCAGATCCTCGCGTCGAGACCCATCCGGCCCAGCGTCTCCATCACCAGGCGGTAGAAGTCGGCCACCGTGCGCGGCTCGAGCGCAATCGTTTCCGTGCGGCCGTCCGAACACTGAAAGACGAGTTCATGGCTGACGAAGTCGAAGGTGATCGTCAGCGAGTGGTCGCCCGCCGTCAGCGACGGTGTCGCGAGCCCGCGCGACGTGACCTGAAACGCGACATTCCAGAAATGATTGGTGCGCGGCGTGAGAGCGAGACAGAGTTTGCCCACGATCTGCGTCCACATGTGCAGCGTCGCGTACGTATCTCGCCATGCGTCGAGCGGCAATGCCGGCCATGCCTTGTCCGTCACGGAGATCATAGCCATTCGTGACCTTTCGTTGTTATGAGGTTCATTTATACCCGCCTTGGCTGTCCGGCTTTTCCGATGCCTTCTGCTCCATCGCCAGTTCGGCCTGCAGACTGTGAAGGTCGCGGTAGATCGTCGCCACAGCGAGCGTGCGATTGCCGCGCTTGTAAGTCACGGCGCAATCTTTTGCGTCGAGCGAACCATCGATCTCGACGGCATCCCAGTTTTCCGCGTGGCCGACATAGTTGATGGCGAGATCGTAGTGCTGGCTCCAGAAAAACGGCACTGCGTCGAAGCGCACGCGTTGGCCGAGTATATTCTTTGCCGCCACCTGGCCCTGGCGTTCGGCCACCACCCAATGCTCGACGCGAATGCGATCGCCGGAATGCGGATCGGGCCACCGTGCAATGTCGCCGGCGGCGAATACCCCCGACGCGCTGGTTTCGAGATATTCGTTGACCACAATGCCACGGTCGATGGCCAGGCCGGCTTGCTCGCCCAGGGCGATCGAGGGCCGCACGCCCACGCCGAGGACGATGAAATCCGCATCGAGCACAGTCGCATCGCTCAACGTTGCCCGGCGTCCGTCCACGCGGCTGACGGTCTGTCCCAGATGAAAGACCACCCCGTGAGCCTCGTGCAACTTGCGGATGAAGCCGCCCACCTCCGGTCCCATGACGCGTTCCAGGGGCATCTTATCAGGCGCGACGACATGCACTTCGATCTCGCGTGCGCGCAGCGAGGCGGCGACTTCGAGACCGATGAAACTTGCGCCAACGACGACCATGCGCTTCGCGTTTGCGGCCCTGGCGACAATCGCCCGGGCATCTGCGAATGTGCGCAGATAATGGACCTGGGAATCCGCCGCGCCGGGGATCGGCAATCGCACCGGGTCGGCGCCGGTCGTGATCAGCAAGGCCCCAAATCCGTAGGTCTTGCCGTTCTCGAGTTGCACGCGTTTCAGTTTCAAGTCGAGCGATGACACACGCGAATTGAGCACGAGGTCGATGCGCCGCTCGGTGTAATACTCCGGCGGTCGCAGTGGAATCCAATCCTCTTGCGCCGTGCCCGCGAGATAGTCCTTGGACAGATTCGGCCGGTCGCAAGGCGGCGAGTCGTCCGCGCTGATCAGGGTCACACCCCCCTCGTAGCCTTCGCGACGAAGCATGTCCGCGGCGGCCAATCCGGCGGCACCACCCCCGACAATGACGACCGGGGCCGGGGTGCCGCCCGAATTCGTATGTGGCCGCGCGTTACCCGGGCCCGGCTCGGCGATTTTCTCCCGGACGAAGGCCGTATTGCCCACCCGCTCGACCCGCCAGCAGGCGATCGGATCCAGCGCAGGCGCACGCAGCGCCTCGCCGGTGCGCAGGCTGAAACAGGCGTGATGCCATGGACAACGCAGCGTGTCGCCGGCGATCAGGCCGTCCGCGAGCGGCGCGTGGTAATGCGTGCAGTGCGCACCCACCGCGAAAAATTCGTCGCCTCGCCGCGCCAGGATCACGTCTTCTTCATCGACGCGCCCGACAACCATCCCACCATCCACGAGACTGTCGAGCGAAACGCCGTTTTTCAGATCCGGTTTTGAAGTGTCTTCCACGTCCGCCATGAAGTCCTCCCAGCGAGATCATTGCATGAGAACCGCTGCGAGCAAGATACCGCGCTCGGGCAACTCTGTCGCGACCCTATCCGGCATCGGCGCCTCCGGCGCCGGGCGCACGACACTCACGCCGCGAGCGCGGGCTTGCGGTCGAACCAGGGGCGTGCCGCTTCGAGCTGGGCACCGAGGCGAATCAATGTCGCCTCGTCGCCGAAACGCCCGACGAGCTGGACCGCCAGCGGCAACCCGCCCGCACTCTGATCGAGTGGCAGCATGAGTCCGGGCTGGCCCGTAAGGTTGAACCACACCGTGAACGGCGAGAAGGTGAATACACGGTGCCAGTACTCGTTCACGTCGTTCATCATCATGTCGAGCCAGCCGAGCTTCGCGGCGGGCGAACTCAGCCCCGGCGTCAGCAGCACATCCCAATCCGCATGGAACGCGGCCATCTGACGTCCGAGGCGATGCGCCGTTTGCGTGGCGCGAACGTAATCCGGTGCGCTGATGTTCTCTCCCATTTTCGCGGTCAGCCAGGTGATACGCTCCACTTCGCCCTCGCGCGCCGGCCGGCCGGCCGTCGGATGGCCGGCGAGGTTCACGACGGTATTCGCCGATGCGAGCGTAAGAAAGGTCGGCACGACCGCCGCCCGATCGATCTCGGGATCACGCTCCTCGACGTGATGGCCGAGATCGGCGCAGAGCTTCACTGTCTTGGCGAGCAGTCGCAGGCATTCCGGATCGACTTTAGCACCGTTCGGCGCCGCGGCGGTCCACGCGATTTTCAGTTTGCCCGGATTCGTGCCGGCTTCCTTCAGATAGGAGCCCGCGGGCAGCGGCGCGACGTACGGATCTCCCGGCCCTGCTCCGCGCGTCGCGTCGAGCAACGCGGCGCTGTCGCGGATGCTGAGCGTCACGGCGTGCTCGGTCGACACGCCGCCGAGGCCCTCGCCGGAAAACGGTGCAAACGTGTTGCGGCTGCGCGTCGGCTTCAATCCGACCAGTCCGCAACACGCTGCGGGCGCGCGGATCGAGCCGAACCCGTCGGAAGCATGCGCCATCGGCAGCATGCGCGACGCGACAGCCGCAGCGGCGCCGCCGCTCGAACCTCCCGAGATGTACGCGACGTTCCACGGATTGCGAGTCGGGCCATGGAGCTGCGGTTCGCATGTCAGCGAAAGCCCGAGCTCGCAGGTGTTGGTTCGTCCGAAGATGACGAGCCCTGCGCGCTTCAGCCGCTTCACATGTTCGCTGTCTGCCGGGGACGGCGGCGTATCGACAAAGAACCGGGAGCCTCGCGTCATGCGCACACCCGCGACCGGCGAGGTGAGATCCTTCATGAGGAAGGGCACGCCGCGGAACGGCCCGTCGGGAAGCCCGTCGGCGATCGCTTTCCTGCCGTAGTCGTAGAGCTTCATGGTCACGGCGTTGACCGCCGGATTGCGCGCCTCGACGCGCCCGATCGCGGCCTCGAGGAGTTCGTCCGGCGTCACTTCCTTGCACCGAACCAGATCGGCCAGTCCCAGCGCGTCGTATTGTTCGTACTCGGCGAATCCGCTCATCGCGTTTCCTCCCGGAAAGACGGACTTTATCAAAATGGGAGTGAGTGCTGAGTGCCGGGAGAAAAGCAGTTGCTGGCACTCTAATTCTCCCGCCGCAGGCATTCGCGGCATTGCTTTCAGGCTGCGGATCGTTGCCGGGAAGGAACGGATAATTCGCTCAGCGCGCGATGCACGAACTGAATGCAGATCGATCCCTCGCCGACCGCGGAAGCAATGCGCTTGACGCTGCCGGAGCGCACGTCGCCCACGGCGAACACGGCCGGCAGAGTCGTCTCCATCAGGTAAGGTGATCGCGGCAGCGGCCATTGCGCGGCCGTCAGATCCTCGGCATGCAGGTCGGCTCCCGTGCGTACGAAGCCCTTGTCGTCGAGACTCACGCAGCCTTGCATCCAGTCGGTGTTAGGCACGGCGCCTGTCATGAGAAAGACGTGACCGATCTCGCGCATTTCCACGTTGTCGCTCGAAGCGCTGCGCCAGCCGACTCTCTCGAGCCGGTCCGCTCCCTCGAGCGCCACGATCTCCGTGCGCACGTGCAAGGTGATGTTCGGATTTTCTTCGATGCGCCGGATCAGGTAGCGGGACATGCTTTCGGCCAGACCATCGGAGCGAACCAGAATATGGACGTGGCGGCAACTGCTGGCCAGGAACACCGCGGCCTGCCCCGCGGAGTTGCCTCCACCCACGATGACGATTTCCTCGCCGTCGCAGAGCCTCGCTTCCAGGTGGGTGGCGGCATAGTAGACGCCCGTACCGATGAATCGCTGCAGGTTTTCGATCTTCAACTCGCGGTACTTCGCGCCGGTTGCGATGACGATAGCGCTAGCGAGCAAAACCCGCCCATCCGACAACTCGAGCTGGTAAGGCCGGCGCTCGCAGTAGAGCTGCTTTGCCTGGCAGGCAACGTTCACGTGGGCGCCGAATTTTTGCGATTGCACCAGCGCGCGACCGGCCAGCGCCTGGCCGGAAATCCCGGTGGGGAAACCCAGGTAGTTCTCGATTTTCGAACTCGATCCGGCTTGCCCGCCGGGCGCAGTCGTTTCCACGACGAGTACATCCAGTCCCTCCGAAGCCGCATAAACAGCGGCCGCCAGTCCTGCCGGGCCGGCGCCGACCACGACCAGATCATGAATCGTCGTATCGTCGATCGTGGGATTCATCTCCAGATATTCGGCAACCTCGTGAAGGCTGGGATTCTTTAACACCCGTCCGCCGCGGCCGATGACGACGGGAATATCCTCCACGGTGAGATGGAAACGCTCGAGCAAGGCCTCCACGCCGGGATCGCTGTCGATGTCGATATTCACGTAGGGAAAGGAGTTACGCGTCAGGAATTCCCTGACCCGGAGCGTGCCCGCCGAATGGCGCGACCCGAGCAGCACCACCTCGCTTTGCCCGGATGCCAGCAATCCCATGCGGCGCAGAATGAAGGCGCGCATGAAGATCTCGCTCAGCTCGGCGTCCGTCTGCACGACGTTGCGCAGATTCTCTTCGCTGATCGCCAGCACCGCTCCGCTTTCGCGAACGCGGATACGCGTGAAACCGGCGACGCCGCGCAGCGTGCTCATCTCGCCGGAAAAATCACCCGGCATCAGCAGCGTTACCAATTGCTCGCCGAGCATCCCGGGAAGGAGAACCTCGAGGCTGCCGGACAGGACAACCAAGAGCTTGTGCTCGCGGTCCTCCGGTTCGATCAGCACGTCACCTTCGCGCGTCTCGATGCGTTGACCATGCGTTTCCAGGCGTTCGATCTGCCGTGACGTGAGCTTGGGAAACATCTGTTCGCGACGCTTTTCGAGAAGATCGTTCGCCATCGTGCGGCTCCTGCATCGGTGACACGGGTTGTTGGAAACGGGGGGTGACGAAACTGCGATTCTCGCCAATCATCTCGCCGGCATTGCCAATGTAGCACCACTCCAGTTTTCATTCGCCGCGAAGAACCGCGGCGAATGAAGCGTATGATTCCGACTTACCGATTCCGGCTGACGCGTAGCCGACAGTCGAGCCCTGCGAATCTGGACCCGAGGCGAGGAGCACCCCGGACTGCAAGCGGTTCAGCTTTCCAGCTTCGCATCCATCGTGATCTTGGCCTTCAACAACTTCGACACCGGGCAGCCGGCCTTGGCCTTGGCCGCGATTTCCTGGAACTGCGCTGCGCTCGCGCCGGGAATTTTCGCCGTTACGGTCAGGTGGCTCGCGGTGATCTCGAAGCCGTCGCCGATCTTGTCGAGCGTGACGTCGGCATGCGTCTCGATTTTCTCCGGGGTCAGGCCCGCCGTGCCCAGCATCAGGGAAAACGCCATCGAAAAGCAGCCCGCATGCGCGGCGCCGATCAGTTCTTCCGGATTGGTGCCTTTGCCGCCTTCGAAGCGCGATTTGAAACCATAAGGCGCTTCCCTGAGCACGCCGGTCTCGGTGGAAATCGTGCCACCACCTTCCTTGATACCGCCCTTCCACACTGCCCATGCCTTCCTGACCATGATTGCTCCTTTAGGTTGGTAAGAGTCGAACCGACTCTGATAGAAGATTCTGTCATGGGCTTGAAGTTCCCCGGCCATGGGCCGCACGGTGTTGAGGTGCTGGACAATGCTTCCGCATTTTTGGACGTTTCCTCTTTCGAGAGGCACCAGGCCACGGCGCAGATCGTCAATGGTATGGTTTGTCCAGGAAGCGGGCAAAACCGGATCTCCGCCTACTTCTCGAACTCCAGCGCCTGCCTGTGGCGTTGACGTGCCGCTCCTTCCTTCACCACATCGTCGATTTCGCGAATGACGCTGTTTACGCCGACGGGATCTTCACTGCGCACAAAGCAACCGGTCAGCGCGACATCGGGCTGAAGCGCGCCGCTTTCGTAGATCGACCAGATTTCCTTGCCGTAGTCGGTGGTTCGAAGTTCCGGAGCGAAGCGGCCGAAGTAAGCGGTCAGGTTGTCGACGTCCCGCTCCAGCATGGCCTCGGCGCCGTTGTTGCCCGCGGCGTCGACGGCCTGCGGCAGATCGATGACGACCGGCCCGTCGCTGCCGACGAGCACGTTGTATTCGGACAGATCACCGTGGACGACGCCGGCGCAGAGCATGCGTACGACCTGCATGATCAGCGTGTGATGATATTCGCGGGCCTGCTCCGGTGTCAGCGCAAGATCGTTGAGCCTCGGCGCGGCATGGCCGTTGTCGTCTTTCACCAGCTCCATCAGCAGCACGCCATCCAGAAAATTATACGGCTGCGGAACGCGCACGCCGGCAGCCGCGAGACGGCGCAAGGCGTCGACTTCGGCGTGCTGCCAAGCCTCCTCCTGCTCCTTTCGCCCGTAGCGGGAGCCCTTCTCCATGGCACGGGCACGGCGGCTGTTCTTGACCTTGCGGCCTTGGGTGTACTGAACGGCCTGGCGGAAGCTGCGCTGGTTGGCCTCCTTGTACACCTTTGCGCAGCGAATCTCTTCCCCGCAGCGCACGACGTAGACCACCGCTTCCTTGTCGCTCATGAGCTGGCCGATGACCTCGTCGACGAGGCCTTCATCGACGGGCGGCCGGGTTCTTTTCGGGGTTTTGATGGGCGCCTTTCTACGCTGCCTGTGCGCTTAACGAGGTGTCGGATGACCTACAAATGAAATAACGCCGGCCGGCTTGCAGAATGCTGCGGTCGACGGGATGTCCACAACTTCCGCAACTGTACAGGCTTGGCCCGGTTTCGGGCGCTTGAAGTTCGCATTCCTTTTGATACACTAATGTCTGGCAACTTTGAAAGGAGGTGATCCCGTGAGAGACAACCAAGGCAGCACCGGTCGGCAGCACTCTGGAACTGGATCAACCGCAGGGTTCAGGAGTCTGGCTGGCAACTAGGCCGGAATGCCTGGCAGTAAAAACGCCCCGTTCGCGAAAGCGACCGGGGCGTTTCATTTTCGGGTCTTCATCTACGGGCTCAAGAAACCGGTTTTTATGCCGTTTCACAATCGATGAAAAAGCGGCTTCTTCCCCTCGGGATCAAGAATCCCATCAAAACAGAACTTCCCGCGCTGGTCGGGCTGGAAGCCATCGGCAAACCCTGGTTCCGTGAAAGTCATCGCTCCGATCTCCTGGCGATAGGGCTGGTATCGCAAAGCCTGGCCCCCGAGGGGAGTTATATCCGCGTAGTCGCCAGTGAACTCATATCGGCCCTCCGAGCCGCGGAACTGAAGATCGACGAGATTCGGCCCCTGGTCATCGATATCAGCGCATGGCTGCAGGTGCAGCCCAATGGCCGCGTCGATGCGGCAATCGCCACCTTGCTGCAGCCGCAACGCCGACGCGCAACGTAAAAGGCGGCTCGTTCCCGGAAAACCGGGCACCGATTACGCTGGCGACGAAGACAGGTCCCGGCTTGACATAACTCACGGCGTCCGCCAGCCCGGCGACCATCGTGAGAGCGCGAAAGAGCGGCCGCGCGTGCGGGAACCAGCACTTATCCTCCCATCATCCTGGAACAACCTCTCGAAGAGCGAACTTGGCGCCCGCCGCGCAAGGCTGGCAAGATGTGACATGAGAGTCTGCGCAAGCATGCAACGCCGCTGCGATAAAGACGCCATATTCGACAATCCGTTCACGAGAACAAGCATGAGCGCCTATCCGGAAGATATCTACACCGAGCCGGCCGACCAGGACGGCGATACGCTGAAGAATCTCGGCCCCCTGTCCGGCATGGCGGGAATCTGGATGGGGGAGCGTGGCCTGGACGTCAAGCCCAAGGCTGACGGCCCGAGAAAGCAGGCATTCTTCGAACGGATCGAGCTCCAGCCGATCGATCCGGTGACCAACGGGCCGCAGTTGTTCTATGGCCTGCGCTACCACACCTATATAGTGAAACCCGGTCTGACCAAGCTGTACCACGACCAGGTGGGATACTGGCTGTGGGAGCCGGCAACCGGCACGGTGATCCAGTCGCTCGCGATCCCGCGCGGCCAGATCGCGATGGCGGTCGGCAAGGCCAGTGCGGATGCGAAAAGTTTCGAACTGGTCGCGACCCGCGGAACCGAAACGTACGGCATCTGCTCGAACCCGTTTCTCGAGCATGCATTCAAGACCGTCGAATACCGGATCAAAGTCGACATCAACGCCGATGGCACCTGGTCCTACGACGAGGACACCGTGCTGATGATCCGCGGCCAGACCGAACCTTTTCACCACACGGATCGCAATACGCTGACCAGGATCGGCGCGCCCACACCAAATCCGCTCGCCGCGAAATAGCGCCTGCGCGCTGAGGTCTCCTCGGTGATGAACCCCATGCGCTTCATCCGCTCGAATGGCGCCGGGTAAAAAAGAAACGGGCCTCGAACTTGTCGTATCGACAGTTCAAGGCCCGCTTGGACTTTATTGCAACCGTGAATAAGTTCGGGACTAAAACGCCACGAACTACTTCCCGGGGATTACGAACGGCCGAGTACGTTGTTGACGTTCGAACTTCCGGTGCCGATTGCAACGGCGGTGGGACCGGGTTCGATGGTAGACCCGGCGGGGACTGCTTCAGCGGGACGGGTTACAACGGGGCCGGCGATTCTCACGTTCGGAACGCCTGCGCGACCGTAGACGTTGGCCACGTTATCGATCTGTGTGATCTTCACGCCAGTTTCTGCAAAAGCGCCGGTCGCCGTCGCGGCAAACGCCGCAGCAAGAGCCAGGTAAGAAACTTTCATTTTCAAATCCTTTCATTCTTCGAATGCTTTTGATGCAAATTGTCGCAGGATGCTTCATTGAACAGCGTCCAGCGGCACCGAGGACTGGAAACTTCCTTCCACCGTCCATGGCTTGCAAGATAGGCGTTGCCGCAGATTGCTTATTGAATGCGCTTGCGGAAGTTTTGTACGTTCGGAACCCGTGTGTCCGGTGGGGGGAATTGCGGGCACAGCCTGACCCGCAGTGGTTTCGAATTCAGCAGCACAACCCAAAGCAACGGGCAGCTATGCAGGCTTGAGCCGTTTCTTCCGCACGACGCGCTTTTTCCGCGCGACAGTCTTCGTTCCGCAGATCAGTTGCATCGCCGCGTCCGCGGTCGCTCTCAGCGAGGCGCGCGAATCGCCGGCGCGGGAGCGGATTGCGAGCGTGTGCAAAACGGCGGAGGCGATCCTGGCGAGTACGGCCGGATCGGCCGCCGCATCCAGTTCGCCTTGTGCCTGGGCATGCCGCAGGCGCGCTTCCAATGCGCGGTCGAACTCGCGCAAGCCCTCCGCGAGCTTCGATCGTATCTCCGCATCACCCACGGCCTCGGTCGCGGCGGTGCCGATCAGGAAACAGCCGCGCGCCATTCCCTTCTCCGGCATGTAAAGCGACAGAGCCCCGTCGTAGACGCGCATCAGCACCTCTTGCAGCGGCCGGTCGAAATCCAGGGCTTCTTCCATGCCCCTGCGCCCGCGCGCGATGTAGCCCTCGAGCGTCGTCAGGTACAAGGCGCGCTTGTCTCCGAACGCACCATACAGACTGGGCCGGTTCATGCCGGTCATCGCGCTCAGATCATCGAGCGACGTGCCCGAGAAGCCGGTTCGCCAGAACGCACGCGTCGCCTGCGCGAGCGCCTGCTCCGTATCGTAGGCGCGCGGCCGACCGCGGCGCTTCTTCTCTTCTTGTTGTGCCATTTTGCCTTTTTGTACCATTCTGCCTAAAACTCGTTGACGCGGGTTATTTATGTGCAATATAGTACAAAAACACCAAACCGTGGAGGAATTGACGATGAACCTGTACTTCGCCCCGCTCGCGTGCTCGCTCGCCACGCGAATTGCGTTGTACGAAGCCGGCGCGGAAGCCCAATACACCTACGTCAACATGAAGACGAAGCGCCTCGCCGATGGATCGAACTTCTTCGACATCACCCCGATGGGACAGGTGGTCGTGCTGCGCACGGACGATGGCGTTCTACTCACCGAGAATGCAGCAGTACTGCAGTACGTCGCCGACCGCTTTCCCGCCGCGAAGCTCGCGCCAGCCGAGGGCCTGGAACGCGCCCGACTCCAGGAATGGCTCGGATTCATCGGAACGGAACTGCAGAAGGCCGTCTTCGTTCCACTGTTGGACCCCAAGGCGCCCGAGGGTGCGAAAGTTTATGCGCGCGAAAAGGCCGCGCTGCGCCTTGGGGTCCTGGAACGCCACCTCTCGGCAAACGAGTTCCTGCTCGATCGCTTTAGCGTGGCCGACGCGTATCTGGCGACCGTGCTGAACTGGGCGGCGTCGAGCGGGGTAAATCTGGCCGACTGGCCCGCGGTCAGTGCCTACCACCAGCGGATGCTAAAGCGGCCAAGCGTCGCGAAGGCGGTCGGCGAGGAATGGGCGTTGTACCAGGAAGAGCAGAAAAGTCGCGCGAAGTCCTGATGTGGCTATTGAGCTTTACAGAATAGATGACAGTCTGGAAATCCTCGTGCTGTTTGCCCTCACCCGGGCTATGCCTCCCTCACCCTACCCTCTCCCGGAGGGAGAGGGTCCGTATGAATTGCGGAGAGAGAAGTGCATGCCCTTCTCCCTCAGGGAGAAGGAATGGGATGAGGGAATGTTTGTCTCTAATTTTGTAGGACTCAATAATTCGGGAGCAAGGCCATGAGTAATGCGAAAGAGCCGGTGTCGGCGACGGACAGCGCGACGGCAGAAGTGATCCGGCTGTTCAATGAGGCGTTTCATCGTCATGATGCGGCCGCCCTGACCAATCTGGTCGCGGAGGAATGCGTCGTCGAGAACTCGCAGCCTGCGCCGAATGGCTCGCGGCACGTGGGGCGCGAGGCATGCCTGGCTCTCTGGCAGGGAATTGCAACCACACCAGGCACACACTTCGAGGTCGAGGATATCTTCATCGCCGGGGAGCGGGCGATCGTCCGCTGGCGGTATCGATGGGGCGAAGGCGACAGCAATTCCGTGCGCGGCGTGAACCTGACGTGTGTGCGCGACAACCTCATCGTGGAGAGCCTGGGCTACGTCAAGGGCAAGTAATCAACGTGGTGGCACCCGCCGACCAACAAATCACCTCATGCTGGCGCTGTCTCTCATCTGACTGGGGCGATAACAGGCGCAGGCCCGTATAAATGCATCCATAATGCAGTTCTGCGCGCTGGGTGCTCTCCATTTACCTTCGGGCCAGACCCCGGTGTTCTACTGCGAGGTAACCGATGAGATTCTTGGCGATGAGATTCCTGGCGCTCCTGCTGCTGTCGATCTCCGCTTTCGCCGGCGAGATCGTCCTCGACAATGATTACGTCCGCGTCACGCGGGACGCAGCACCGTGCGCCCTGGCGCATGGTCCGGAATGCGCCGACCGCGTGATCGTGGCCCTTGGCGATATCGAACTGACCTCGGACGGTGCCCGACGAACGATGGCACGTGGCGACATCGCGGTCTTCGGGCCGGGGCAATCGTACGAACCGCCGAACGGCGGTTCTTTCTTCGAAGTAGCGATCAAGACAGATCACCCTCCGGGCCAGTCACCCGGCGAGCTTATCCCGCCGGAGAAAAACACGATCCGCTACGACGGTAAGGATTTTTTCGTCTTCGAAGAAAAACTCGCACCCGGCGATACCCGCGCGCGGCATAGCCACAGCCAGCGCGTCGTCATCCAGTTGAACCAGGCTCGTCTTCAGCAGTGGCCCGACGGCGAGCCGTCGAAGTTCGTGGAGACCATACCCGACCGTCCCGCCTTCAGCCCGCCGGTGATCCATATGGTCAAAAATGTAGGAGACACACCGCTTCTTGGAATCGTGATCGAGTTCAAGGCGGAGTGAAATGACGAATGCAATCTGCAAGCGTGGTGCATGCCTGACCTGGATTGCCCATGAACGGAATACGGACAATTGACAACCTGGACGGCGGCGCTATAGTTTCCGGACACCCTGATGATAAAAATGGGAGGAGCCAATGACGGTTTACCCTGTTACCGAAAGTTTCGCCGCCGAGATCGGCGATATCGATCTCTCGAAACCCCTGTCGGGTGAAGACTGCGCCGAAATAGATGCGGCGTTCAATCGCTACTCGGTGCTGGTCTTTCCTGACCAGCAGCTATCGACCGACCAGCACCTCGATTTCGCGCGCAACTTCGGCCCGCTGGAAACCACCATTCATGCCACCCGCAGCGACGCGAAGTTGCGCGTCCGCGCCGAAATCGCGGACGTATCCAACCTGGATCCAAACGACGGGATCTGGGGCGAGAAGAGCCGCAAGCGCATGTTCGAAATGGGCAACCGGATGTGGCATACGGACAGCTCGTTTCGACGTCTGCCGGCGAAAGCCTCGCTGCTGTACGCACGCAGCATTCCACCGGTCGGCGGCCAGACCGAGTTCGCCGACATGCGGGCCGCCTACGATGCCCTCGCGGATGAAATGAAACTACGCCTGCGCGGGCTGGTTGCCGAGCACGCCATCATGTACTCGCGCAAAAAACTGGGCTTTACCGATTTCTCCGACGAGGAGAATCAGACGCTGCCGCCGGTTCCGCAGGCCCTGGTACGCCGGCATGCCGGGTCCGGGCGCATGGGGCTGTATCTCGCCTCCCACGCCGGGCGGATCTTCGGCATCAAGGAAGAGGAAGGCCAGGCATTGCTACAGCAGCTCATCGAGCACGCGACCCAGCGGCAGTTCGTCTACACGCACCGCTGGCGCATGCACGATCTCGTGATGTGGGACAACCGCTGCACCATGCATCGCGGCAAAGGCTACGACGATTTGCGCTGGCCGCGTGACATGCAGCGCGCGACGGTGTCGGACGTTGCGCCCACGTGCGAGCAGGAAGGGATCGAAGTTCCTGCAGCAGCTTAGTTCCTTGGGGGCCAAGAGCCCTACAACCTGACTCCAGGCCCGCTTGTCGATCTGAATTCCCTCTGGTCAGTTAGCGGCTCGTCGGGCAACCGAGACGGTCCGACTACTCCATTGTAGCGTTCTTCGATACTCGGAGCAGCGCTGGTAGCAACACCGCCCGGCCGGCTTGCCCGCACCAAAGGTTGGCAACAGCATCCCGCCCAGCGCGATCCACGTAAGGACGCGTCGGGATGCGGACAGGTCCAGTTTTTCTTGCCCGCGCGTGGTTGTGAAAGCCAAGAGGGAGAGGGCATGAAGACCAACGTGTTGCGAGGATTGAGTGTTTCAGTGCTGACGACGGCCATCATGCGCTGCACGCTGCATTTGGCTATCGTGCAGATCCTGTGCGTGATTTTGTTCGCGGCCTGGGTGTTCAGCATATAGATTTCGGACTCGTCTCCCACTAGAAAGTATCGGCCTAACCCGACGTGAGCAACGCATCGAAAGGCGCCGCCTGGCGCCTGTAAAGCAACGGGCACCGATTGGTGCCCGTTTGCTTGGTCTCCATACCTGCGGCAGGCCTGGCGCGGATTACCTTACTTGCAACTGGTCAGCGGGTCTTTGCAATCTGAATGGGTCGATTGAATATGACGTCAGCGCGAATGCTCCCGCCCCTTTGTACCCTGGTTTTCTCACACGGGCGGGAACGCTGGCCAGATTAGCCGCGGCAGATTACGAAACGATGAAACAACCCGGCCTTTTGTTGCTCATTCAAATTTGTAGACGTGATCGCGTTCGTTCGAGAAAAAAAGTTATGCACGCTTGACCCGGTCTATCGCCGGCACTCGATCATGCCGGAATGCCTGGGCGCCAAAAAAAACGCCCCGAACGTGAAATCGATCGGGGCGTTTCATTTTCAGGAAATCGATTCCGCTACGAGAACGAACGCTTTTTCGTGTTCGAAAAAAGCTCTTTCTCAGCACCGGAATTGTGATCGAAGACGCCGGGGAGCCGGCGCCAAATGACAGGGAAGCGACGGCCCGTCAGGCCGCGACCCAACCGTACCAGTGGTGGCTCGGGTCAGCGCCCTCCTCGAGATAACTCATCTTGATCCGGCTCAGATAGTCGCTGGGAATTTCGTTGCGTTTGGCATTCACGTCGACGCCGAAAACCCGCGCCCCGTTCAGGCCGAAGATCTGCTCCTTCACCGAGCGGGTCAGCGGTGCGTACCCATGCTTCTCGATCAGTGCGTCGGGAATCTCGAAACGCCGGAACGCTTCGATCTGCCACTGCGGCGTGCCGTACCAGATCGAGTCGGTCCCTCATAGCACGTGGTCCGCGCCGAACGCTTCGATCATCTGGCCCAGCAGATGGGCGCAGGCCGTGGGGTTGGTCGTGACGAGCTGCGCAAAGGTGGAGCCCAGCTCCATGTAGATGTTGTTGATGCCTGGATTCTTCTTCTTCATCTCGCAGAACTCGGTGGTCCAGGGCACCTCGCCCGACGCCTTCGCCGCCGCCACCCCCAGCAGCCCGGAGTGGTAGGCGAGAAAATCGATGTCGGGAAAATCCCTCGCCGCCTTGATCAGATCGCGCGGATGGTTGTAATCGGCGACGGGGCCGAGCGGCAGGCCCTTGTGGACGCAGAAGCGCCGTATTCCGAGCTGGCGGGTCTTTTCGAGCATGGGGTAAGCGATCTTCTCGTCGTCGACGAACCAGCCCCGGTCGAACCCCTTGGGACAGGACCCGGTGTAGCCCTTCCAGGCGTCGACCTTCAGCGTTTCCGCCTGCATCTCCATGAAGTCGAGATCGGTCTGCCCCAACTGCGGCGTCACCAGACCATGAGCCAGCATCCGGCGCGACTGCGTGATGCGGTTGATCTCGTCACGGATGTGCGTCATTTCTTTCGGCGGAACGACCGCCTCATTCGGATAAGGCCCAGGCGGCGTGGAGATGAGCCCGATCGCGGTCTCACTGTCGAGGAACACCTCCTTGATAAAGTTCTGCCACGAAAGGTCGGCGAGGGTGCCGCTGTCGGATGCGAGCTTCGGATTCATTTGCTTCGCCCGACCGCGCAAGCGCAGTAGATTGCCCTTGGCGACGGCGCCTTTGCGCTCGGCCTCCGCATTCGTCGGGTCGTATCCCGCCCCGACATAGTGAAGCTGCACGTCGAAGATGAAGAGGGGACCGCCTTTGAGTTCCCGTGCGGCCGCCTGATCCGCCGCCTCGGCTTCGGAGACGTTGAAGAACCGGCCGAAGACCGCATTCATCGCGAGGAACGACGTCACCATCCCGCCGCTCGTCCGCAGGAAGTCCCGCCGGCTGACGCCGAGCCTCGCGGCCAGGCGTCCCGCCTCGGCCAGGATCCGGGCCTCCACCTCCCGCTGGGCGGCGGTCTGCAGCAGCGGCGGAAACTCCTCGTTGGATACAAGCCGGGTCGGGATCGGCACTTCCGTTCGCAGACCTTGGCGCATGCCGGGGCGAACACGGAACGCATGACGATTCAACTTCATCATCGACTCCTCATGTTGACGGTGACCAGCCGGCTTTCGGTAGCGCGTGCCACCTCCAGCACTCGGATGACATGGAGTGTAATAGCCGATCATCCGATGTCAACCGCGGCTTGGCCGGGAAGAAAGGAAAGGATCAGGCTGCGCTGGCCCCAAGAAAACGCTTTGTGCACACTGCAGGAGCGCCCCGGTTTTTCCTCCACGTACCCACTCCAGAGGGTAGGCGCTGAAAAAGAAACGGGCACCATTCGGTGCCCGTTTCATTTGATCTAACTGCGCTCAGATCGGTTTGTTCCTAATGTGAAGCGAGGCGAGGATCTGCCTGGATCGATCATTGCCTCACGCGACACTCGTCACAGGGGCGACGCCTCGCTTCGCTCCGGGCTTGGGCCCCGTGGCGCGCGGCGGTATGTAGGCGGACAGACGGCAACTTACGCCCTCGACCTTCTTTCCGTTGAAGAATCGTGTCGCCTGACAGCAGATCACTTCTCCCGCCGATGAAAGTTGCGAAATGTGTTTCTGAACCAGCGCCTTAGGCATGCGGAGCGCCTTGGCAATCTCGGCGTCCATTTGTTCGCCGTTGTCTCTCAGAAATTGGAGAATTGAGGTGTTCATCCGGGTATCCCTACGGTGCATTCGAGTGTGACCGCGCATTTTGCGCCGCAGACTTTACCGGGGCAAGTCTCATGCTAGGTAATCTTGGTGGGCGACCAAAACATTATGCAAGAATCTTCTTGACTTTAGTCTGATTGTTTCAGCGGTCTTCGGACGTTTCGCTTGCCAAGGCGAAGCAGTCATTCAAAACCACGGGAACGGATGGGGGATTAACCGGTCGGTAGTGGCACATCCCATGAAGACCATTTATTGACCGGACAAGCTGCTATTTGAGAAAGAAAGTTTATGCGCACCGCGAGCTTGATCCGGGTTTCCTCGCTCCTCTTTGGCGGTCTCCGGTGCCGTTCTCGAAGAGCATGCGCTGGCACCGATAGTCGAAAAAAAGGGGAGGCACCCCTCCCCAGGAACAGAGCGCACCCACTCGGGAGAGAGACATCCGGTGCGCCTGTGGGTATTCGGTGTTGGGCCAGCTTGAATACGCGAGTCAGGACAAGGCGCCGTCGACCGAAAAACCGTCACGCGATCAAGCGACATCCGAGCAGGTAGACAAGTAACTGTTTGAGCTGTTAGGCAGACCAAGGGGTCCACCCTCTGCATGACCATCGGCAGAGGGCGGACCTTATCGCGCGGCCTTACCGATAGCCGCCGGATGCCGTAATTCTCTCGCCCGTCAGCCATCCGGAGTCATCTGAGGCCAGGAACACCGCAACCTGCGCGATGTCCTCCGGCTGCCCAAATCGTCCAAGCGGGGTCTCCGCCACCATCTGCTTCTCGAAGTCGCTTCCGATGACTCCGATCCGATGGGTGCCTTCCGTTTCCACGCCACCCGGAGCGATGGCGTTCACCCGGATCTTCCTGGGTCCCAACTCCTTCGCAAGCCCGCGCGTGATCGAGTCCACGGCGCTCTTGGTCGCCGCGTACACCACCGAGTTTGGCACCGGGTTTGCACTGGCGACGGAGCTGATGTTGATCACGCTTCCGCCCTTGGGCCCGAAATGCTTCATCGCCTCCTGAATCGTCAGCATCGGACCGAGGACGTTGGTGTTGAACTCCCGGTGGAACTCGGCCTCCGTGACCGCCTCGAGCGGCTCAAACTCAAAGACCCCCGCGTTGTTCACGAGCACATCCAGCGATCCAAACACCTTCTTCGTTTCCTTGAACAGCCGCTGCACGTCGGCCGACTTCGACATGTCGCCCTGGACCGCGATCGCCTTGCCGCCCTTGCTGCTGATCTCCGCGACAACGCGGTCCGCACCCTCCTTGCTGGAGGCGTAATTCACCACGACCGCAGCCCCCGCAGCGCCCAGGCCCTTCGCGATCCCCGCGCCGATTCCCTTCGACGCGCCCGTCACGATGGCCACCTTGCCTGTCAACTTGCTCATCTGCATTCTCCTAATCAATTCGTCTTCAATTAGACGATTAGACAAGTATCTAACTGAAAAAGCGTGAAGTCAACCATGCACGGCTCTGCAGGATTAAATTTTCGAGAGTCGGTCCAGGTAGGCGCGCAGTACGTCGCGTTGGAGGACGAGGTTCATGAACTTGCCTTCGCGAACGATATGGACCAAGCCGGCCGTCTCCAGCTCTTTGATGTGATGAGAGAGGGTCGCGGCGCTTACGTCGTGGGCTTGGTGCAGGACGCTGCAGGGACACGGGTCGTCGGAGGACCCGATCTGCTTGAGGATCTGATAGCGTCGCGGTTCGGCCAGGGCGCGGGAGATCCGCGCAATCTGCCGGTCCGTCAGTCGAGCATCTTTGGAGGTTGCCATGATTCCAAGGTAAACCCGATCGGATTCGGATGTCCAGGAAAGGTCAATATATGTATTCCTGCGATGACGGTGCGCCTAGGTGCGTGGTATGGCATTCTGATGTGACCTGCCGTGCCGGCGCAGACGGGTGGTATTGCTCGGCACATCTCTTGCCTTACCATCCGGGCAGTCCGCGAAGAAAAGGGGTCACATATGCGCTTGCGCTTACTTCTGGTGCTTGCCGGATTTTTCGCATTGATTTTGTGCGGGCCAGCGTCCGCGCAAGGCGAGAAGATCCTGCGCATCACGCCGCAGTCGAATCTCACCATTCTCGATCCGATCTGGACCACCGCCTACATCACCCGCAATCACGGCTACATGATCTACGACACGCTTTTCGGCATGGATGCCAAGGGCGGGATCCGGCCGCAGATGGTGGACAAATACACGGTCAGCAAGGACAAGAAGACCTGGACCTTCACGCTGCGCGAAGGACTTGCCTTTCACGACGGCGCCACGGTCACCAGCGAGGATGTCATCGCCTCGCTCAGCCGCTGGGGCAAGCGCGACAGCATGGGCGAGAAGCTCATGTCTTTTGTCGAAAGCATGGAAGCGATTGACGCCAGGAGCTTGCGCGTGAAACTCACCGAGCCCTACGGTCTGGTGCTCGAGTCTCTCGGCAAGCCCAGCTCCAACGTCCCTTTCATCATGCCCAAGCGGGTGGCGGAAACGCCCGCCGACAAGCAGATCGACGATTACACCGGCTCCGGTCCCTTCATTTTCAGGAAAGACGAATGGAAGCCGGGTGAGAAGGTGGTCTACGTCAAGAACCCGAACTACCAGCCGCGCCCGGAACCGCCCAGTGGTACCGCCGGTGGCAAACGGGTCAACGTGGACCGCGTGGAGTGGGTGATCATCAAGGATCCCCAGACCCAGGCCAACGCGCTCGCAGCTGGCGAGATCGACGTAATCGAAGCGCCGGCTCACGAGCTCTATGCATCGTTCAAGGCGGACAAGAACATCCAGGTGGTTGAGACCAACCCGCTCGGATATCAAGCGATATTGCGCTTCAACCAACTGCAACCGCCCTTCGACAACCCCAAGGTGCGCCAGGCGGCAATGGCCGCGATGAACCAGCTTGCGTTCCTGCGCACTCAGGTGGGCATCCCCGAGATGTACCGCACCTGTTTTTCCGTCTATCCCTGCGGTACCGCTTATGCCACCGAAGTCGCGATGGACTTTATCGCCAAACCGGACATGAAGCGGGCCCAGCAACTGCTCAAGGATTCCGGCTACGACGGTACTACGGTAGTGATCATGCAGCCCACCGACCTTGCGGTGATCGCCAAGCTGCCGGTCGTCGCCGCCCAGTTGCTGCGCCAGGCCGGGTTCAAGGTGGACATGCAGGCGATGGACTGGCAAACGCTGGTGTCGCGCCGGGCCAAGAAGGACCCCGTTTCGCAAGGCGGGTGGAATATCTTCCTCACGGTCTGGGCCTCGGTGGACGTGATGAACCCGATCTCCAATTCGGCGCTCAACGCCGCCTGCGACAAGACCTGGTTCGGCTGGCCTTGCGACAAAGCGCTCGAGGACTTGCGGGATGCCTTTGCCCGTGCGGACGACCAGAAGTCACGCAAGACGCTGGCGGAAAAGACGCAGGCGCGCGCCATGGAAATCGGCACTCACGTGCCGGTAGGCGAGTACAACTTTCCCGTGGCGGCCCGCAAGAATGTGACCGGGTTCGTGATCGGCTTCTTCCTAGTGCCCTGGAATCTGCAGAAGCACTGATCGCGTGCAGGTCGCCGGGGATCTGCTGCATCGAGATCCTGACGGTATGCCCGATTAACCAGATTCGTCAGCGACGAACCCTTTCTTCCAGATGCTTCGTTTCATTCTGCGCCGGATTCTTGCCACGATTCCCGTCCTGCTGGTGGTGGCGGTGTTCGTGTTTCTGATGCTGCGGCTCACGCCCGGAGACCCGGCGGCGGTGATTGCCGGCGACAGCGCGACGACTGAGCAGATCGCGAAGATCCGCGACAGCCTCGGGCTCAACAGGTCGCTCGCGGTACAGTTCGGCATCTGGATCGCTGCCGTTCTCCGCGGCGATCTCGGCGAGTCGTTCTTTTTCAAGATGCCGGTGACCGCGCTGATCGCGCAGCGGCTGGAACCCACGCTCGCGCTGGCGCTCGCCACCATCGTGCTCGCGGTACTGGTTGCCGTTCCGCTTGGGGTGCTGGCGGCCTGGCGACGCGGTGGCTGGCTCGACCGCGTCCTCATGGGTTTTTCCACGCTCGGCTTCTCCATCCCGGTATTCGTGCTTGCCTACCTGCTGATCTGGCTGGTTTCGCTCAAACTCGGCTGGCTTCCGGTGGAGGGCTATCGCCGGATTGCCGATGGCTTGATTCCATGCATGCGACATTTGATCCTGCCGAGCCTCACCCTGTCGGTGATCTACATTGCGTTGATTGCGCGCGTTACGCGCGCCGCCGTATCCGACGCGCTTACCGAGGACTTTGTGCGCACCGCGCGCGCGAAGGGGCTGCCGGAGCCCGTGGTGCTGGTCCGCCATGCGCTGGCCAATGCCGCCATCCCTATCGTGACCGTGATCGGAATCGGCATCGCGTTGCTGATCGGTGGCGTGGTGGTGACAGAGAGCGTCTACGCGATCCCCGGACTGGGGCGGCTTACCGTGGATGCCGTGCTGGCGCGCGATTTCCCCACGATTCAAGGCGTAATCCTGTTGTTCTCCGCCGCATACGTGGTTGTCAATTTGCTCATCGACCTCAGTTACACGTTGTTCGACCCACGCATTCGCTACTGATGATTCCGCTTTCCGATCCGACTCTGGAATCTCCCGGACGGGATGAAGCGCTTGCGGCGCGAGGTACGTCGCGCAGGCTGCTCGGAAACACCGCGGTGCTGATCGGCGGGATGGTGCTCATCGTGCTGGGTATCGTGTCCGCGTGCGCGCCCTGGCTCGGCACCATCGATGCGACATGGATCGACCCGACCAATCGCGACCTGTTGCCGGGCGCCGCCGCCACGGTCACCACGCTTCTCGGGGACAGCTTTGCCCATACCTTCTGGATGGGCACCGACAGTTATGGGCGCGATATCTACAGCCGGGTGCTCTACGGCGGCCGCGTCTCGCTGGTGTTGGGAATAACGGTGGCTGCGCTCAGCTTGCTGGCGGGTGTGGCCATCGGGCTGGTGTCCGGCTACGTGCGCTGGCTCGACGGCATCGTAATGCGCATCATGGACGGGATAATGGCGATTCCCGGGCTCCTGCTCGCGATTGCGCTGGTGTCGCTGTGGCGCGCCTCGTTGTGGACCGTCATCCTGGCCATCGCCATTCCCGAGATCCCACGCGTGACGCGGCTGACGCGCTCACTGGTGCTGTCGATCCGGGAGGAGCCCTACGTAGAGGCAGCGGTAGCGGTCGGCACCCGCACCTTCAGGCTGCTCTACCGCCACATCCTGCCCAACACGCTGGCGCCGCTGATCGTGCAGGGCACCTATATCTGTGCATCGGCCATCCTGGTCGAGGCGATCCTGAGTTTTCTCGGTGCGGGTCTGTCAACGGACGTGCCGACCTGGGGCAACATCATGGCCGAGGGGCGGCTGCAGTTTAACCAGTATCCGCACAATGTCCTGTTCCCGGGCGTATTCCTCGCGCTCACGGTGCTCGCCGTGAACATGCTGGGTGACGGGCTGCGTGACACGCTCGACCCGCGTTTCAACGAGCGTGGGGCGCGCAAGATATGAGCGCCGCAATGCCGGTTCTGCGCGTTGAAGACCTGCGCGTGCGGCTGCCGCCCGGCGCCGATCGCCTACATGCCGTCGACCGGGTCAGCTTTGAAATAGCTGCCGGGCAAGTGGTTTGCCTGCTCGGCGAATCGGGTTCGGGCAAATCGGTCATCGCCCATACCGTGATGGGTCTGCTGCCGGCCGGCGTGCGGCCGGTTACCGGACGCGTACTGCTCGCGGGCGAGGACTTGCTGCAGGCGGCGCCGGACAGGCTGCGCCGGTTGCGCGGAGAAAAGATGTCGATGATATTTCAGGAGCCGATGACCGCGCTCAACCCGGTGATGACCTGCGGCTCTCAGATCGACGAACTGCTGCGCCAGCATACGGCTGTCAAACAGGCGCAGCGGCGCGCGCGCATCCTGGAAATGCTCGAGCGCGTGCGGCTGCCGGACCCGGCGCGAATCTACGCCGCCTACCCGCACCAGCTTTCGGGCGGACAGCGCCAACGCATCATGATTGCCCTGGCGCTGATCCTGAAGCCGATGCTACTGATCGCAGACGAGCCCACCACCGCGCTTGACGTCACCACCCAGGCGGAGATCCTGCACTTGATCCGCGAGCTGCAGCGCGAAAACGGTACGGCGGTGCTGTTCATCACTCACGATTTCGGCGTGGTCTCGGAGATCGCCGACCGGGTCGCGGTGCTCAAGCTCGGCGAGCTCGTCGAATCCGGGCCGGCGCGGGAGTTGCTCGTGCATCCGCGGCACGAATACACGCGCATGCTGCTCGATGCCGTACCCAGCCTCGTTCCGCGCAATACGCAATCGCGGGCACAGGCGCCGGTTCATCTGCGCACCCGCGCCCTCGGTAAGGTGTTCGAAAGCGGCCGCTGGCTGCGCAGCAGCCACCAGGTGCGGGCGGCCGAGTCGGTAGAACTGAGTGTGAACCGGGGAGAGACGCTCGGCATCGTCGGCGAATCCGGATCGGGCAAGTCCACCGTCGCCCGCATGATCGCGCGGCTGATTGAACCCAGCAGTGGCGAAATCGAACTCGACGGCGAGGTGGTGACGCGGCTGCGCGGCGAGGCGGCTTTGCGCTTCCGCCGCAAGGTGCAAGTGGTGTTCCAGGACCCGTACCGCTCTCTCAATCCGCGCCGAACAGTCGGCGCCGCGATTGCCGAGGGACCGATGAATTTCGGTGCGGCCCGCAGTGAAGCTTACAAAAAGGCGGCCGAGCTGTTGGAGCTGGTAAGCCTGACGCAACGCTCCCTCGACCGCTATCCGCATGAGTTTTCGGGCGGACAGAGGCAGAGAATCTGCATCGCCCGTGCGCTCGCGATCGAGCCCGAGGTGCTGATCGCTGACGAGGCGGTCTCCGCGCTCGACGTCTCGGTTCAGGCGCAGATTCTCGATCTGCTCCGGGACCTGCAGGGGCGCCTGGGACTGACCATGATTTTCATTACGCACGATCTCAGGGTTGCGGCGCAGATCTGCAATCGGGTGGCGGTGATGCAGCGGGGGCGAGTCGTGGAGCAGGGGCCGATTGCTGAAGTGTTCCGGCATCCGGTCCATGCGTACACCCGAGCATTGCTGGAAGCAGCGCCGGGGCGCGGCTTTGCTTTCGGCGGCGTTAACTGATCAGACCGGCAAGACAGAAGAACGAACGCATGCGCGTCGCCATAGCCAGAGAGCCAACAGAGGGCTAGAGGCGTGAGAGCCAGAGTGATGCCAGAGGGGTCAGGCTGACGCGATTTTCCGATTTGACCCCATCAGTACGTTCATGCCGCGAGGCGGATCGTCACGGGCTGACCGGAACGGCTCCGGTTGCCAAAGTCCAAGTACCCTCGGCTGATGTGACATCGGCGCCGACGACTTGCAGGAGCGCGACATCCGAACCGGGATTATATTCTGCGGAAATCACCTTGAGTTTCTTCGTCGGCGGCAGAATGAAGCACTTGTTCCCGCCGGACTCGAACAACATGGCCCTGGCTTTGGCTTTCTCGCGTCTCACGAGATACGTCAGGTATTCCTGCAGGCCTTCCCGGGAGAAACAGGCTGGAGTCGCGGTTTTGAACTGGATGATTGTCCCGGGACGGATCTTCGTCTCTTCGGCAAAGCCTGACGACAAAAGCGCATTGAGCAAGAAGCCGGCTGCCACCAGCATGCCTGCGTGTCCGATCTTGATCATTCGCGAACGATTTTCCCTGGCGCACGACGGCCAGCAGGTTGCAGATAGCGGTTTCATACACTCACATAGTAGGCGCTAGGTGGCATGCGGGTCTGTCAGAGACGTGCATAATTGCATATTGGCCCTCATCGCATCTGGTTCGATCCAAACTCACTTTAGTAGTTACGTCTTGGCCGCCTTCTGCGTCTCCGTCCCACCAACGCCCTATCAAGCACTGTCATCCCGTACTAACGAACGATGATTTTCACACACCGGTTGCGAGCTTCGGCCACGGCATTGTGAAGTGGGAATCAGTAGTTCGCGCTTGCCCTACCTGGCGGCCTGCAGTCGTTGGTAAAAGGCAGTTTATGCTATGCGGACCTGATCCTCATCAATCGATATTCAAGATCCATATCCCGCCAGCGCAGATTTGAAGGATCATTGCTGTGAGCCACGGCCCGGCGAGTTCGTGAGTGCACGACTTTTTCCTCTTTCGACGAAGGAATCGGCATGCAAAAACGCAAGCTCGGCCGCTCAGGCCTGGAAGTCTCGTCCCTCGCATTCGGTGGCAACGTCTTCGGGTGGACGGCTGACGAGGCGACCTCGATGCGCCTGCTTGACCGGTTTGTGGATGAAGGCTTCAACTTCATCGACACGGCCGACACGTATTCGCGCTGGGTCCCCGGCAACAAGGGCGGCGAATCGGAAACCATCATTGGCAAATGGATGAAGAAGAGCGGTAAGCGCGACAAGGTCGTCATCGCCGCCAAGGTCGGCATGGAGATGGCGCCGAACAAGAAGGGCCTCTCGCCCGCTTACATAAAGCGCGCCGTCGAGGATTCGCTCAAGCGCCTGCAGACCGACCATATCGACCTGTACCAGTCGCACACCGATGACGCGGGGACGCCGCTGGCGGACACGCTGGGCGCCTACGACGCGCTCATCAAGGCCGGCAAGGTCCGGGTCATCGGCGCCTCGAACTACAGCGCCGAACGCTTCGAGGCAGCGCTCACCGTGAGCAATCAGCACAATCTCCCGCGCTACGAGTCGATGCAACCGAACTACAACCTCTACGACCGTGCGGATTTCGAAGCCAGGCTGCGGGAGGTCTGCGTTCGCAACAACGTGGGCGTAATCAGCTACTTTTCTCTCGCGAGCGGCTTCCTGACGGGAAAATATCGTTCCGAAGCGGATCTCGCGAAAAGTCCGCGCGGGCAAAGCGTGAAGAAATACCTCAACGAGCGGGGCTACCGCATTCTCGACGCCCTGGACAGTGTTGCGAAGGAAACGTCGTCGACGCCGGCGCGCGTCGCGCTCGCCTGGCTGATGGCCCAGCCCGGAATCACGGCTCCGATTGCGAGCGCAACGTCCCTGCCCCAACTCGAAGATCTGTTCGCAGCCACCCGGCTGCAGCTCGATGCCGTCAAGCTCGCACGGCTCGACGCGGCGGGCCGTTGAGTCGGATCACTTCCTTTCTTAACTAGGCGGGGATTCCGCAGGTCCTGGAATTACGCAGCCGAATGTCCGAACGTCCCGCAGTGAAAAGATCTCTGATCAAAATCCCCGCAAGAATCAAGGCACGATCCCGTCGGTTGACTTTCTCCTTCCGCCAACTATGATGTTCGAGTAGTCCACCGGTCAAGACGACGATGCGACTCGTCGAGGCCGGATGATGTGTCCCCCACACTTGTCGGAGGCCGTCCCATGAAGAACGTGATCTTTTTCGTCCACGGTATCGGTCGTCACGGCAAAGGATGGTCGCAAGCGCCTGACGGGCCAGTCGTCGCGCTGAACGAAGCCATGAAGCAGTACGCTTGCTTCCAGGGCAAGTCCCTCTCCGATTTCGTGGACCCCGTCGAGATTCTCTACGACGACTTGTTCGACCTGGTGTTGTCGAAGTGGGCGCAGCTCGCCGAGGACCTCGGCCCCGTCGGTGGCAACATCGACTGGATCGGCAAGGTGCAATCCCTGCTCACCGGGGTCGGCGACAACAAGAACGAGTACGCGGACTACGGCGGCGACGTACTGCTGTACGGGGGCTTCGACCTCGTGGCACGTGCGGTGCGATTGCGTGTCGCGTCGGTGTTCGCGGGTGAGGTGCTCCAGCGGCACCTGAAGGCGCAGAATCTCGAGGGCCAGTTCCCGAAGTTCGGGATCGTCGCGCATTCCATGGGAACGGCAGTCGCGCACGATGCCTTGTGGACACTTGCCACCGCCGACTTCCTGAAGGACAAGTCGACGCTTGCGACGTCGCGGGCCATCACTAAAGCGCCCGAACTGATCGCTTCGACAACCCTGTCAGACGATCAACGCGATCACTTCGAGAAAGTGGAAACGGGCACACGCGACCATCCCGATCGGCCGATGCCCTTCCCGGTCAATACGCTGCTGCTCGTGTCCAACGTGATCCCGCTGATCAGCCGGGTGAACGGCGACTACCTCAGCAGCATGCACGACAACCTGTTGCAATGCGCTGCTTTCCGAGACGTCAACAACCGGTTCGATCCGATCTGCAACGTGAAGCGCTTTGCGGTCGGCAACCGGACCAACGGCAAGCGGATCGACGTCGACCATATCCATGAGAAGAACGTGCATGGTTTCGGCCACTACCTCTCGAACCCGCTCGTGCACATGCCGCTGCTGGTCCGCATGACCGATGTCGTCACGCCGGACGATATCGACAAATCAAAAAAGCTGGCCGAAGAGGGCTGGCATGGACTCGGCGAGGCCCTCCAAGCTGAATTGCGCGAGAAGCTTGAAGCGATGATCGGCGTAGGCGACATCCAGGATCTGATGGCGAAGTTCAAGGCGCTGAAGGAGTTGGTATGAGACTTTCTGTCCCGGAGTGGAAAGTGCGTGTGGCGTGGCTCCTGGTTGCGGTGTGCTTCGCCCTGCCGTCATCGACGAGCAGGGCGCAGGAAGTTGCGAGGCTGTGCGGCGTCCCGGTCACCCCATCACCAGAGTTCGAACGCGAGGTACTGAAAGACCAGACCTACCCCGATTTCGTGGCCGGCCGCCCGCAGGCGGCGACGAACCGGCTCGCGGATGCGTATGAGCAATCGCTCCGCCCCGAGGAGAGGGTAACCCAGCAGGTGCAGACTTTTCTTCGGCATCTGCGCGCGCCGACATCGCGCCAGTCGAGCTTGTGGGAAATCTCCAGGGACGACGACACCGGTGACGCGATCCTGTTCGAACGCGACACGACCGGGTCGAAGGCCACCATTCCATGCCGGCCTGGTCCGGTCCCCGCGTACGCCCACGACATGGTGGCTATCGCCGGCTATGTCGGCATCGCCCTCGCCGCCCAGGAGGACAAGGATAAGAAGGCGCTGTGGCTCGCCGTCAAAAAGCAGGCGACGGATCACGAAGACCTCATCCGCAACGGCCTGCCCATGTGGCCCTGGGAACTGTGGCTCAATGGCAAGCGTCTTGGGAAGTCGGATGCCGATCCGCTGTTCAAGACCCAGGTCGTGTTCCTGCGTCCGTCTGCCGGCGTTGAGATCAACACGCGCAGCCGCGAGCGGGCGAATCTGGAGGGAAGCCTGTTGCTGGAACCCATCGGCTTTGTGAGATACGTCGACGATAGCCGCTACGCGAAGTGGTGGGGCGTCTCGGCCGTCGTCACGACCAGCACAGGACAGGGCATGGGCTACGGCGCGCTGTTCCGCTACGGCCGATACTCGGCGGGACTGACACTGCACAAATCGGAAGTGGAGGGCATCTCCAACGATGTCCATCTGGTGTTCGGCATGGATCTATACGATCTGGTCGAGAAAAAACGGGATGAGCTGCCGGCAGTGCGGAACGGAATCAAGGAATCGTTCGATAACCTGCTGAAATAGGTCTCTTGATCCCAAGATCCTGGAATTCCGTGGACGAATGTCCGAACGTCCGCGGTGAAAAGAGCTCTGGCAGACGAGTTGAGCTAAGGCACGGCAGTCGTTCGTCTACATGCACTGAAAATGCAATTATGCAGACTTGGTAGTCCCCCCCTCGCAAACTGGAAGCAGCCGTGCTTGTATCTGGCGTCAGACGCCCCATCTCAGAGTCGTTGTCCCTTTGGATAAGGGGACGTGCGAACACGCCCTGAAAGCGGGCCACCATGCTCCGACTGTTTGTCCTAGTCCTTTTGCTCCATCTCTACATGGGATGGCGCCTGGTTCCCGACATGCCTTTCGGCGTGCCGGGCGTTGTTGCGACAGTTCTCTTGCTGGCCCTCTCACTGTCCGTGCTGCCATTCGCCGAGTACGCGCGCCGGAACAAACAGAATCCCTGTGCGGATCACCTGGCCGGAGCGGGCTTCCTGGCCATGGGATTCTTCTCGACGCTCCTGATCCTGACGCTGTTGCGCGAAGTGGTCCTGTTGTCGGGAGTTGCCGCGAGCGGTTCGTTGATCGATGCGGCCGCCTTCCAGCAGTTGCGCGCATGGAGTGCGGCCGCGGTACCGGTTCTTGCCGTTCTCATCACGATAGTCGGCTTCGTCAATGCTCGACGTCGGGCTCGGATACGGACGGTCGAGGTTCCGATCGCAGGCTTGCCGGAGACGTTGCGCGGATTCAGCATTGTCCAGATCACCGACATCCATATCGGCGCGACCATCAAACACGGCTACGTGAGCAGGATCGTCGATGCGGTGAACACCCTGGAAGCGGACATGATCGCGATCACGGGAGACCTCGTGGACGGCAGCGTCGGGCGGCTTGCCGCGCATACGGAGCCGATCGGACGGTTGTCGGCGCGCTACGGCACTTTCTTCGTCACCGGGAATCATGAGTACTACTCCGGTGTACATGCCTGGATTGCTGAAATGCGCCGCCTCGGCGTGTCGGTGCTCCTGAACGAACATGTCGTGCTCGAGCACTTCGGAGAGTCCGTCGTGGTGGCCGGGGTTACCGACTTGAGCGCGCATCATTTCGATCCTGCGCATCGGAGCGATCCCGTTGCGGCGCTGGCTGGCGCGCCCAAAAAGGCCGCCGTGAAAGTGCTGCTTGCGCATCAGCCGCGATCGGCCTTCGCTGCTGCGAAAGCCGGTTTTCACCTGCAACTGTCCGGCCATACGCATGGTGGACAGTTTTTTCCCTGGAATTTTGTCGTGAAGCTTCTGGAGCCGTTTGCCGCGGGGTTGCATCGTCTGGACGACCTCTGGATTTACGTAAGCCGCGGCACCGGCTACTGGGGGCCGCCCAAGCGCTTCGGCGCGCCTTCCGAAATTACCCATCTCAGGCTGGTGCCGGCCTGAAGTCATGACCAGCGGGCGCCCGCAGAACTGCAATCGGTTAAAGCGTGGCAGGCGCGGGGACAGCGCGTCGATCTCAGCCGGCGAGGACGGCTCCGCCTTAAGCTGCCTTGCGACGACGAGATTGTCTAGCGCCGTTGCCATACCAGGCCGCAAGATCCGCCTCCGTGCCGATGAGCCAGATACGAGGTTGCGTCATCAGGTTTGCGATAAAGTGTTCGCGCTCGGCGATGTGTTTGCGGAATTCGGCCGCGCCGTAGACTACGACGGACATGCGGCGGCCGAGAATACGACCGAGCTCCAGTTGCATCGGCGCAAGCCGGGATGGCGCGATATCGCCCACCACAAGCACATCGACGTCGCTTGATGCATCGTGTTCCCCGCGGGCCACCGAACCGTAGATGAACGCGGCGAGGATCTTCCGGGCGAAAGGTTGCAGCGACTCACGCACCACGTCGGCGATGCCGAAGGTCTTCGCAACCAGGGATTTAATCTCGGGGAATATCGGGCTTTCCGGAATGGAGCCGCACGGGCTGACGGCGAATGCGCTGGCGAACGCGCTGCATGTGCCGGCCAACCGGATCACGGCGATACTGAAGGGCCAACGCGGCATCACCGCCGATACCGCACTTCGGCTGGCGCGCTATTTCGGCACGACGCCCGACTTGTGGCTGAATTTGCAAAAGGACTACGAATTGCGTCTGGCAAAGGATGATGCCGAAGCGGAAATCGAATCACTGGTCAGACCGATGGCTGCTTGACTGTCGAAAGAGCCGAAGCCGCGTTCGCTTCGGGGTGTAGGCCCGAACCTGTCGGGCTGTATTGATGAGTGTAATCTGCAGGAGCGAGCCGACAATTCCGTGTGATCGCGACGAGATATTGCGGCGGACTACGACGACGGCAAGGCGCCGATCGCCTTGCCGAAATTCATGTTGCAGGAGCTCCCATCGTTGAATGCCATTTGCACGCCGGCGGCGAGAAAGGTGTATTTGTTCACTCCGGCAGAGAATTCATGCGCCAATGAATCCCCGGCGCCATTCACCTTTGGCTTCGGATCGCCGGCTACAGCCTGAAACGAAAAACCGCTTTCGTCGGTGAACATGATTTTTACCTCCGACGTTCCGCCTACCGCTTCGGTTTTCGCGATGCTGCTTTGAAACTTGGTTGCCATGGAGGGCGGCTTTTTCATGGGGGCTCAATAGATTGGTCGAGTCTTGTAAGTTGGGCTAATTGTCCATTTTACAAGTCTGCGGATCATTCTTATTCACTCCACGAGACGCCGCTGCTACTCGTCCGATCGCGTGATCCTTTATTCACACTGCAGGCCCGCCCCGTTCGTTCTTCCTTGACGACAGGCAAAAGGCAAGGCCTACCCTTCCTGTGATCGCATAGTTCCTTATGCAACTTAGACGGCATGCTCTCGTCGCTTGCAAAGGCGACATCCGGTGGCGCAATATGCCGGGCGGGTGAATTCCCGGGCTGTCATGTTTCTCCGCCCGGTCGATTTTCTCCACCATCCCTCGAAGAAGGGTTGAGTCAATAGTCCTGAATTTCAACGCGCAGATTTATTGCGCAATTAGCAAAGGGGATGCGCATCATGCGGCAGGTTCTGTGGGTTTTATTTCTCGTCTGGCCGATTTTCGGATGGGCTCAGGGCGACTCGACGATAGAGACGGAGCTGAAGAAGCTCGCCTGGCAAGTCGGCCCATCCGAAGCCCGGATCGGCGACAAGGCGACGATCAAGGTCCCCGACGGCTATGTTTTTCTGGACGACAAGAATACGCGGCGGTTTCTTGAACTGATGGGCAACCCTCCCCCCGAAGGTCACTATCTGTTCGCACCCAAAACGCTCGCATGGTTCGCGGTTTTTTCTTTCAACCCTTCCGGATATGTGAAGGACGACGAGAAAATAGATCCTGATGAATTGCTGAAGTCGTTGAAGGCGAACGACGAGCCTTCCAACGAAGAGCGTCAGCGCCTGGGTATGTCGAAAATATACACGGACGGCTGGGAAGTCCTCCCGCACTACGACAACCAGACCAAGCGCCTGGAATGGGGCTTGCGGTTGAGGAATGAACAGGGTCGCACCAACGTCAACTACACGAGCCGCCTGCTTGGCCGGTCGGGCGTGATGAGCGCCACGCTGGTCACCGGCACCAGTTCGTTGGCGGCCGACTCGGCCATATTCAAAACCGCGCTGGAGCAATTCTCCTATGCGCCCGGCGAAAATTATTCGGAGTTCAAGCAAGGCGACAAGCTCGCGGCCTACGGCCTGGGTGCGTTGATACTCGGTGGCGCCGCGGCCGTTGCCACGAAGAAAGGGTTGTGGGCGGTCATCGGCGGCTTTTTCGTGGCGTTCTGGAAGATTCTTGTCGGCGTTTTCGTAGCGGCGGTGGCCGGCTTCAAATCCATGTTCAAAAAGAAAGAGTGATGCCGCTTCAGGAAGAAGTCCTGCTGATGGTTCTCGCCGTCGGGCTGTACCTCTACGATTCGATGATGTTGCTTTACTGCAATGAAGGCGTCCTCGTTCCCGCGGGCAAGGGCTGGAAGGTTCGCTTCGGCTTCCGCGAGCCCAGAATACGGGGAAAGGAATTGTTTATCCCGGTGCCCTGGTTTCCGCATCGGCCGATGTTCCGGCTGTCCTGGCGGTTCGAAGGCATTCCGCCGCAACCCGGGGTGGAGAATTGGCAGGCAAGGAGAAAGGTTCCCCTGCCGATGGTGGCGCTGGTATGGAGCACAGCCGTTGCGCTGTTCGTGATGCTGCCTCTGGGCTTCTTTACCCGGCTGGGTCACGGCATGCTGCTGGCCGCCGTCGTGCTGCTTTATCTCAGCATCGTTTCCCTGCTGGCGTACCTGTGGTTCCATCGCAACAAAATGAATCTGTCGATAAAGCAGGTCGGCAAGTTCGCGTTCGAATATCTGACCTGCCCGCCGTTCGCACTGAATGTCGTCAGGACGCTTTCATCCATTCCGAAGGTCGGGGAAGATCTGGTCACCGCCGCGCGCCGCCTGCAGGATCTCGATGGTCAGGCGAAGACCCGGCAGCAACTGATCCTTCGCCTCGATGAAGAGATCGAACTGGAGGAAGAAGGCACCGAGCGCATGGCGAAGTTGCAGGCGCACCGCCTGCAACTGGCGGAATAGAAAACATCATGTCCACGACTGAAATCCTCATCGCGCTTGCCGGGCTCTACTTCGGCTACTGGATCGTCTCGAAACTGATCATGGACAAGCCGAAAGCACAGCCCGCGCCGGAATATCAATCGGCCCCTCCTCCCGATCGGGATCTCAAAGAGGAAAACGCGGAACCGACCTGGTACGAAACACTGAACGTATCGCCCGACGCGACGGCGGCCGAAATAAAGTTTTCCTACCGCACGCTGATGAGCCAATATCACCCCGACAAAGTCGCCAATCTCGGCGACGAGCTGAAGACCGTCGCCGAACGCAAGTCGAAGGAAATCAACGTCGCCTACGAAGAAGGCATGCGGCAACGCGGAGAGCGCGCCTGAAGCTGCTCGCCGCATTGTTCGCCGCCGGCAAGCTGGGGAAATTCCTGACGACCGGCGGCACAATGCTGCTCTCGGTGTTCGCGTACTCCTTTGTTTTCGGCTGGCGCTACGCGGTGGGTTTCGTCCTCCTGATCTTCGTGCACGAGATGGGTCATTTCCTGGCGGCGAAGCAACGCGGACTGAATGTCGGCGCCCCCACCTTCATCCCGTTCGTGGGCGCATGGATCCAGTTGAAGGAACAACCGATGGATGCGGAAACGGAAGCCTTCGTCGACATCGCCGGCCCGATGCTGGGAAGCGCGGGGGCTTTCGTTTGTTACCTTCTAGCGATCGACTCGGGGAGCCACCTGTTGCTGGCTCTGGCTTACGCCGGATTCGTCCTGAACCTGTTCAACCTGATTCCGGTCTCGCCCCTGGATGGCGGCCGCATCGTCTCCGTCATCTCCCCGCGAATCTGGTTCCTAGGCTTTCCGATGCTGGTCGCGTTGTTCATCTGGCGCCCCAGCCCGCTCCTGATTCTCATCGGACTCTTCGCCCTCCCCCAGCTCTGGACGGCGTTCAAGGACAAGAATGTCCTCGCGTCGGATTACTACCGGGCGCCGCGCGAAGTCAGGCTGAAATATGCGGCGCAGTATCTGGTGCTTGCGGGACTTCTCGCGGTGATGGCGTTCGAGACTTACGAGGAATTGAAGGTCAGTTCTTTCTGACGGCGCGCGGTCCTCAGCGCACGCTGATCGGAGAATTCGAACTTGGCGTGGCCAAACGGCTTAGGGTGAAAAGAGATTTGATAAACGAACCAAGTAGGGAATCGGTCGGATAAATTTACGACTCACTACTGCACACTGCAGGCCAAGCCTCGTACCACCGCTCTGTGCCGACATTCGCATTAAACGTGACGACCGTCGCAACGTGACGACAAATGCGTCGCCGATCACGCCATTGGCATGGGACGTCTGCCGCGACCGCTTTTCTCCCTTGACGAACCCACGACCGCGCCGGATCATCATCCTGTGCAATCTTTCAGGGAGCGCGTTTTCATGCAAATCAAATCGATTCCAGTTGCAGCAGTTGCCTTCGCATTCCTGCTTGCGGGCGGTGCCGCGTTTGCGGTAGAGCAGGACAATTCCAAGTCGGCGAAAGCCGAGGAGATGTCCGCGGCGAAGACCACGGTCTTGGTTCGCAATACCCGCCCTCAGGTCGATCGTCACAAGGATGCCCGCACCTGCCTCAAAGCGGGAAGCAACGAAGCCATCATCCGGTGCACGCGAAAGTATCGCTGAGCAGGACGAACGTCTTTAAAGACAACCGGTGATTGAGAAATGCCGTTTTGCAAGCTCGACCCGGGTCAAGCCGCAAGCGAAATGAAATCGAGCCCATGCATTTAAACGGTAGTTTCATTGCTCAAGGAAGTGCCCGAGAGGTTTGCGGCCGAGGAATTTGGCTGCGAATGGATCAAGCTTTGGGATTCAATCAGGTTGCTCTACGAATTGAATACGTACACTGCAGATTTGAAGCCAGCTTTCCGAAGCTGTGAGAACGGATCAGGGTGAGCTAGATCGCATTTCATAAACTCCGCCGACTGCAGGCAAAAGGCTAGCCCCTCGTGTTTCCCTGTTTCCTCTCGTGTTTCCTACTCGTGTTTCCTGACCCTCGTGTTTCTGGTATTCAGTTCAGCAACAAGATCGACCCCGAGAAAAAATAAGCGGCATTTATGCTTTCGGGGGTTGCAACCAAAGGCTAACGCTTCCGCCTGGTCTGCTTGGCGCCCTTCCCTTTCTTTCCGCCGCGCTTAGGTTTCAGTTTTCGCTTAGCTGGTGATGCCTTTCGGCGTTCATCGTGGGTACGTTTTTCACCTTGGTGAACAGCTTTATTGAGATCGGAAAAAAGCTCTTCCATGATGTCGCGACGAAAACCAACAACAATTCGGCCCTCTTCCTTGTCTTCGAATCGCATTGTTGGCTCTCCGCTTGAGCCCTGTTGAACCACACGGGTGTATATCCCCAAGTGATTTGGCGCGAAAACAGGCAAGCAATGCACGTACATAGGTGATTGATACGAGATTGCAGATACCCCAGCATGGTCAATTTGAGGCACCGCATCGTACATAGGAGGAACCACAAACCGCTGCTCATCAACAACCTCTGGGTTATGCCCGTCCTGATTCTCCACGCGACAACTTCTCAAGAACAAATAGTCGCCGAGATATTTTTGCTTCACTAGGAATTGGGGCATAGTCAATCCGAGCTTTCTGCCCTTTAGCATCGCATCCCAAAACACGTACGTCAATTCGTTCACTCTCTTAACTCGGCCTTCATGGTGCAAAGCTATTTGATAACCGCCACCGAACATATTTCTTAGCGTGGGCGCGGAGTATCCGCCGCGATATTCACTTTGTAGGAGCATCCCACCCAGCATAAGCGCCCGACCTACCGCATGAAACGAAGTGTCTGGGGAATTCGAAGCAAAGTCACTGCCGTCCGCCAACTTCGAATATTCCTTCAATGCAAACGAGCCGGATCCGGCAAGCATCATGCTACTGAGCGTTGGGCTCTCGAATTTCTCTGCATTCCAACCGAAGTTTTGTATCCCATCTTCTTGCCGAATCCAACCGACCAGGCTAACGGAATGCTGACCTAGATCGGCATTACCTTTCAAACATTCCCCAATATTCTCGTAGCTGAGTGGAGTTGTTTGGGCCAGCTCTCTTAGAGAAGAAATTGCACTTCGAGCGCCCAACCAGCTACCCGCCCAGGCGAGCACGCATTCGTTGGATATTAAGGTCACCTTTTGAGAAAGTCCTTTGATCGCCCAACCTGATCCCTCGAAGAAGTCCTGGGCTTCGCGCATGGCCGGCACGCCAACAGGTCGGTCGGCACTTTCGCTTGGGCCGGTAATCAAGAGATCGCCGAATACTATGGGATGCTCGCCCACGGAAAAGGCCGCGATGACTGTCATAGCGTGTCACCAACAGAACGAAGGGTGTTCAAATCCACGGTTGAGCTACCGTCTAAAGAACACCCGATCCACGTTCTCGATCAGGTTACTGAGATGCCTAATAAACGTTAGCGGACTCGCTTTTACAAAGCGCTCAATGAGCCAACCATATTTGCTAGAGTAAGAATTACCTAAGTATCGCGGGTTATATCGAACCAGCGAGCCGAGATAGAACATCATCGTTCATCGTATAGATTGTCAATACCTCATTGAACGGTATGGCTGACCGTTGGTATACAGGCGACGACAATATGAAGTCTCCATCCTCCTGGACAGCAGGCGAGGGGTCAGCAGGCGAGCTGGCGAGAGGTCTTGTTTCTTGCATGAATTGATCAACGCACAATAATTTCCACCCGCCGGTTGCGACGTTCGGCCTTGGCTTCGGAAGTTGGAATCAGAGGTTCGCGCTTTCCGCGCGCGGCGGCCTGAATAATTTTTGCCGGGATGCCGCGCCGAACCAGCAGGTCCCGTACCCTGAGGGCGCGCTGCAGGGAGAGCGTGTCGTTGTATTGATCGGTGCCGACGAAATCGGTATGGCCGACGACGGCGATCTCCGGCGAGGGCCGCCTAGCGATCTCGGCGACTACGCCGTCGATTGCGCGCTTGGCGTCGGGGTTGAGTTCGTCCGTCCCCTCCACGAAATAAACCAGGAACGACGTGGGCTGCGCGGGCAGCGCCGCCAATGTTTTGCCAAACACTTCATTCACTTTTTTTGGGTCGATGGGCGACGTCCGCACCGTTTTGGTATCGCGAAGGCTGGCCTCGACGTAGGGCTTGTTCAAAAGCACCGGCTTGCCCCCGTCGAGGGGCCGCACCATGACCGCGCCGACGTGACCGTCGGGCGGCTTGGGCAGGACCACCACCGTGACGTTGGGTCCGATGTTACGGGGCGGCTGCTGCGCGCACGCGCCGAGAAGCGCGAGCCCCATCACGCCGAGAACGAGTCCGCCACGCATCACCCGATTACGTGGCCCAAAACGGCCTGCAGTGTGCATAGTCGTCCCCATCGAGTTGCCGATCAAGCCGTTCAATCTTTTACCGCCAATGGCAAGTACGGCAAACGCATGTCTTAATGCGTTGCCAGTTCGGGCGGGACGTGGATTGGAAGAGGATCGGGGCCTTTGGCTTCGACAATCGTGATTTGCCCGATTCCTTTTGCTGTCATGCCGATCACGCTGCCGTTGGCAAGGCACGCTGAAACCTGCCTTCGAGAACACCGCGAACCGTTATGTCCTCATCAAGCTCGTCCCAGCGCAATGCAAAGCCGTTGAGGCGCAACGTGACTTTCTGCAACTGTTCGTCGGTCGCCTGGCTCAGGCGATCGAAGCGGTCGGCGGGAAAACCGAGCTGCCGTCCGTCCGTCAACTCAACGAAAACCGTGCGGCGATCTACCCATGCTCGCGAGGCGAGCACCTCGAATTCAGCGGCGGTGGAACTCATGATAACTTTCCATCATAAAACTCGAATCCGAACGTCTTCAGTCTCCTGACGACTTCGCGATAGCGAAATCCGCCAAGTCGTCCCATCAAACTCCCACGACCAGCGGGTAATCGAAGGTTTCGCGTGCCGGCGACAGCTTTGGAGAAACCCCGTCCCCCTGTGACTCCAGCAACTTCTTCGCGACATCGCACGCGATTTCCAGGGTTTCCTGAATCGTGCGTCCCTGGGCAACCAGCCCCTGCACTTCATCGCTCGTGGCGAGATAGACGCCCTCGGGAAGGCGTTCGATATGCAAGTTGATCACGTATTCCATGTCACAATCTCCTTCGGCCAAATTTATGCGGAGCGATTGGTGGATCGGCTCGATCCAATGAGCTCGGTGGCACAAGTCTATTCTCTCGTCAGTGAGCCTACAACTTGACGCACTGATTCCCTCAAGCCTTTGCCGTTCCTAGTCCCTAGCCCCTAAGCCTTTGCTCCCTTCTGCGCATCCGCCCCCACCTTTGCCCGATCCAGCACCGTCATCGCGCTCGCCACAAAGCTCGCCGCATCGGATAAGTTGGAAGGAATGATCAGCGTGTTGCCCGCCTTCGCCAGATCCCTGAATGCGCCGACGTAAGCCTCCGCGACTTTCAGGTTCGCCGCACGCTGCCCGCCGTCGCTGCCCATCGCCTCGCCGACCACGCGCACCGCTTCCGCCTGCGCTTCGGCGATCATCTTGATGGCGCCGGCTTCGCCCTGCGCCTTGTTGATCGCGGCGGTCTTGTCGCCTTCGGAGGAAAGGATCTTCGCTTGCTTCTCGCCGTCGGCTAAGTTGATCTCCTGCTGGCGCTGGCCTTCGGACTTGGCGATCAGCGCGCGCTTTTCCCGCTCCGCGGTGATCTGCGCCTGCATCGAACGCAGGATCGCTTCCGGCGGCGTCAGGTTCTTGATCTCGTAGCGCAGCACTTTCACGCCCCAGGTGCGGCCGGCTTCATCGAGCACGGACACCACTTGTTTGTTCATTTCGTCGCGGCTTTCGAAGGTCTTGTCCAGTTCCATCTTGCCGACTTCGCTGCGCAGCGTGGTTTGCGCGAGCTGGGTGATGGCGAACACGTAGTTCGACGTGCCGTAGCTCGCCAGCCGCGGATCGGTCACCTGGAAGTAGATGATCCCGTCCACGGAGAGCTGGGTGTTGTCCTTGGTGATGCAGACCTGTTCGGGCACGTCGAGCGGCACTTCCTTGAGCGAGTGCCGGTAGGCGACGCGGTCGATGAACGGCACGATGAATGTGAGCCCCGGCTCGAGGATGGTGTTGAACTTGCCGAGACGCTCCACCACCCAGGCGTTCTGCTGCGGCACCACCTGCACGCCCTCGATGACGAACACCACCGCGACGGCGATGATGAAGAACGGCACCGCATAGCCTTGCGTCGGCGGATACATGAAGATCATGGCCGAAAGGACCACGGCGACGATGAGTTTTGGAATCATGGGAATTCTCCTGTTTGTGTTTTTATTTCCCGTCAGGCGGGACGGACCGAAGACACCTTGAGACGGCTGCCTTCCGTCGCCACGACGTAAAGCCGTGCATCCGGTTCGACGCGATCGTTGCCGAGGACGTCCGCATCCCAGACCGAGCCGCGATAGCGCACGCGCGCAAGCCGCTGGGGTTCGCTTACCCAGCTTTCGATCGTCACCGTCTGGCCGATGTCGTTTGCGCTGTCCTTCGGTGAACCGGCATTCGCCGCGCGGTGGTAGCGGTGGACGAGAACGCCGCCGCCGAACGCCGCGATCGCGGCAATCAGGGTTTGCATCCAGAAGGGCTGACCAAGGAAGGCGATCAGCGATCCGATCCCGGCGGCGATGCCGATGATCAGCAAATAGAAGGTGCCGGTCATCAGTTCGACCACCACGAGCATGAGGCCGACCAGAAGCCAGGCCAGTGCGGGTTGCATATTGTTTGTCTCCTCGAAATGCACTTCGGACCGACGCCGTTAGTCGAATACTAGCGCGGCTTCCGCCACCACAACTGACGATATCACCACGACAGCTTCAGATCGGATGCCGATGCCCATATTATGCCGCCTTCATTCATTCCGGGGTCGAGCACGCACCCAAGCGATTCCTAGCGTGCCTTGCCCGCCTCCGGGCCCGGGCATACACTCCACCGGACCCGATGATACGCCTCGAAGATGTCGCCAAGACGTTGAGCCCGCGTTTCGCACTTGCGCCGCTCTCGCTCGGCTTCGCGGACGGCAGCACTTCGGTTCTGATCGGCCCCAGTGGCTGCGGCAAATCGACGCTGCTCAGGCTCATCGCCGGATTGATCGCGCCGGACAGCGGCCACGTGGTCTTCGACGGCGAGGCGCTGCAGCCCGGCAACGCCCAGGCCCTGCGCCTGCGTATGGGTTACGTGATTCAGGAGGGCGGACTGTTCCCGCACCTGAGCGTCGAGGCCAATGTCGCACTGGCCGGCCGCTACCTCAAGCGCCCGGAAGCAGAAATCAGGAAGCGGCTCGACGAACTCTGCGACCTGGTTGCCTTGTCGCCCACTCTGCTCGCCCGCTATCCCCGGGAACTCTCCGGCGGGCAGCGCCAGCGCGTGGCGCTGATGCGCGCACTGATGCTCGACCCCGCGCTGCTGCTCCTCGACGAGCCGCTCGGCGCACTCGATCCGGTCACACGACGCGGCCTGCAGCAGGAGCTGAAGACCATCTTCGCGCGGCTCGGCAAGACCGTGGTAATGGTCACTCACGACATGGGCGAAGCGGCGCATTTTGCCGGTGAACTGATCCTGTTTCGCGAGGGAGAGATCGTCCAGCGCGGCACGCTCGACGACCTGCTGAAGCGCCCGGCCGATCCGTATGTCACCGAGTTCATCTCGGCGCAGCGCTCCCCGCTCGACCGCCTGGGGAGCCCAGCTTGAAAGCGCTGCTTGCCGCCATCGCATTGACCCTCTGCAGCGGCGCATTTTCTGCAGACACGCTCACTGTGGGCTCGAAGCGCTTCACGGAGTCGTACATCCTCGGCGAGATCATCACCCTGACCGCGCAGCGCGCCGGTGAAGCGCAATCCGTGCACCGGCCCGGGCTCGGCAACACCGGCATCGTCTACGCCGCGCTGAAGAACGGCGAGATCGATGTCTACCCGGAATACACCGGCACCATCGAGCGCGAAATCCTGAAGAGTGCGCAAGCGCTCGACCTCGACGGACTGAACCGCGCGCTGCAGCCGCTGGGCTTGAGCGTCGGCGTGCCGCTCGGCTTCAACAACACCTATGCGCTGGCGATGCGCGAAGATCGCGCGCAGGCGCTCGGCGTGCGCTCCATCTCCGACCTCGCCGCGCACCCGGACATCGTGTTGGGCTTTTCACAGGAATTCATCGGCCGCGCCGACGGCTGGCCGGGCCTGAAGAGGGCGTACGCCCTGCCTCAGGCGACCCCGCGCGGCCTCGACCACGGCCTCGCCTACGAGGCCATTGCCGCGGCGCAGGTCGAGGTCATCGACGCCTACACCACCGATGCAAAGATCGGCCGCTACAGCCTGCGCGTTTTGAAAGACGACAAGCTGTTCTTCCCAATCTACGACGCCGTGCTGCTCTACCGGGCGGACCTGCCGCAACGGCTGCCGCGCATCTGGGCGGCCCTGTCATCCCTGCGCGGCGCATTCGACGAGCGCCGCATGATCGGGCTCAACGCCGAGGCGGAATTGAACGGCAGGAGCTTCAATGACGTGGCGAAAGGATTTCTCGGCGACCGGCAGGCGCACGCGCAAGGCGGCGGTTTTCTTGCGCGCCTGTTCGCGCCGGATTTCGGGCGGCTCGCCTTCGAGCATGGGATGCTGGTGGCGGCTTCGCTCTTCGTCGCCATCGCGATCGGCATTCCGCTTGGCATCCTGGCCTACCGCGTGCCGGCTGCGCGGCAATGGGTACTGTCGACGGTCGGCGTGATCCAGACGGTGCCTTCACTGGCGCTGTTCGCTTTCCTGATCCCGCTGTTCGGGAAGATCGGCACCCTGCCGGCGCTCGCAGCGCTGTTCCTGTATGCGCTGCTGCCGATCGTGCGCAACACCTATGCCGGCCTGGCGGATATCGCGCCGGACCTGCGCGAATCGGCGGTCGCACTCGGGCTGCCGCCGGGATACCGGCTGCGGGTGATCGAATTGCCGCTGGCCTCGCGCGCCATTCTCGCGGGCGTGAAGACGTCCGCCGTGATCAATGTCGGCACCGCGACCATCGCGGCCTTCATCGGCGCCGGCGGCTTCGGGGAACGCATCGCGCAGGGACTCGCACTCAACGACAACGCGGCCTTGCTTGCCGGCGCAGTGCCGGCAGCGGCATTGGCGTTACTGGTGCACGGCGCATTCGAACTGCTCGACCGCTGGCTGATGCCGGCCGGCCTTCGCGACGAAGCGGCTTCCGCCTCTGTTTAGGCTATCTAACCCTGAACCGCAAAGGCGCAAAGGCGCAAAGACGCAAAGGAAACGCAAAGGAAGGCGAGGAGAGATTTATCGAGGTTGGTTGGCTGAAGTGGTACGGTCAATCGATTCAGTATCCATTTCTACGAGAAACCCTGAATTTCTCTATCTTCAGTTTTCCTTTGCGTTTCCTTTGCGTCTTTGCGCCTTTGCGCCTTTGCGGTTAGCGATTTTTATGTCAGGAATTACTGCGCAGGCAGGAAACCCTCGACCGACAGATAGCGTTCGCCGGTGTCGTAGTTGAAGCCGATCACGCTCGCCCCTTTCGGCAACTCCGGGAGTTTCTGCGCGATGGCGGCCAGCGTGGCGCCGGAAGATAGCCCGATCAGCATCCCCTCTTCGCGCGCCGAACGGCGTGCCATCTCCTTCGCGGCTTCCGCTTCGACCAGGATCGTGCCATCGAGCAAGCTGGTGTCGAGGTTCTTCGGAATGAAGCCCGCGCCGATGCCCTGAAGGGGGTGCGGCGTATGTTTGCCGCCCGAGATCACGGGCGAGGCCGTGGGCTCGACGGCGAACACTTTCAGTTTCGGCCAGGCCTTCTTCAGCACCTGCGCACAGCCGGTGATGTGCCCGCCCGTGCCCACGCCGGTGATGAGTACATCGAGCCCCTGCGGAAAATCCATGAGAATCTCCTGCGCCGTGGTGCGCGCATGCGCTTCGATGTTTGCGGGATTGTCGAACTGCTGCGGCATCCAGGCGCCCGGTGTCTGCGCGACGAGTTCCTGCGCGCGCGCGATCGAGCCGTTCATGCCCTTCTCGCGCGGCGTGAGTTCGAACCTGGCGCCATAGGCGAGCATCAGGCGGCGGCGCTCGACCGACATGCTGTCGGGCATGACGAAAATGACAGGGTAACCCTTCACTGCACCGACGATCGCGAGGCCGATGCCGGTGTTGCCCGAGGTGGGCTCGATGATCGTGGCGCCGGGCTTGAGCTTGCCGCTCTTCTCCGCGTCTTCCACCATCCCCAGCGCGATGCGGTCCTTGATCGAGCCGCCGGGGTTGGCGCGCTCGGACTTGATCCAGACGTTCTGTCCCGCACCGAACAGCCGGTTGATGCGGATGTGCGGGGTGTTTCCGATGGTCGCTAGAATGTTGTCTGCTTTCATTGGCGTCTTCCGGTGAAAATGTGGCGTTGCGAAGGAAAAAGGGGAGCATGCGCCACCTTCAATTTGGCCGGCAAGCACCGTGCACTCCGCCTCGATGACTTGCCGCGCCAGGACCGGCACGATACGTGCATTCCGCAAACTTTGCGCCCCCCGACAACAACCCGGACAGAGCCGAACCATGAAAGTCGCGAGTCTCTATCGTTACCCGGTCAAGGGCCTCAGCCCCGAGCAACTGTCTTCCGTGCAGCTTGCCGCCGGAGCCGGATTTCCGCTGGACCGCAGGTACGCCCTGCTGCGCACGGAAGCCGGTTTCGATCCGGCGGCGCCGGTCTGGCTGCCGAAGGCGAACTTCGTGATGCTGATGCTGCACGAACAGGCCGCCGGCCTGCGCACCCGTTATTCGGCGGAGGGTGAACAGCTCAGTATCCGCACTCCAGATGGGCATGAACGGGTGTTCTCGCTGGGCAGTCCGACCGACCGGGCTGCACTCGGCCGGTTCTTCCTCGATTTCCTGCCCAAGCGCCTGACCGCGGCACCGCGGCTGGTCGAGGCGGACGGCCATCAGTTCACGGACAAGGCGGAAAAATATGTTTCGCTGATCAACCTCGCCAGCGTGCGCGAGCTGGAAAACCGCTGGGGACAGGCGCTCGACCCGCTGCGCTTCCGCGCCAACATCTACATCGACGGCGCCGCGCCCTTCGAAGAGCTGGAATGGATAGGCAGGGCTGTGAAGCTCGGCAGCGTGCTCGCCCGCGTCGAGCAGCGCAACGGGCGCTGCGCGGCCACCAACGTCAATCCACAAACCGGGGTGCGCGACCGCGATGTGCCCGGCAAGCTGCGCGCCGAATTCGGCCACAAGGATCTCGGTGTGTATCTGCGGATCGCCGCGCCGGGATTGCTGCGCGAAGGCGACGCGGTCGAGATTGGATCGGACGGCGGAGCAAGCCGGGAAACGCCGGGCGACGTTGCAAATGCCAGCGGCAAGGCCGCGCAGGGACTGATTTGCAGTGCCTGCTACTACCTGTTCGATCCGCGTACGCTGAACGCAGCGTGGTCCGGCACGTATGACCTGCCCGGCAACTGGCGCTGCCCGGATTGCGGCGCCGGCAAAGAAGCTTGCGTCCCCGCAAGCGAGCACCGCCCGCGGCCCTGACTCAGGAAGCGGGCACGATCAGCGCAGTCGACTTCACCACGCCCGGCACCACCCGTCCCATGCGCGCGCGCTTGAGAACATGGTGGGCGAGCTTGTCCTTTTCCAGGGTGAACTCTTTTTCCCTGCCGCCGCGGATCACACCCTTGACGACCAGCTTCGGCCGGTCGGAGACCACGACGGCGAACAGCTTCTCGCCATCGTCCAGTCCCATGACGATCATGCCGCGGCCCTTGGCAAGCGCTTTCAGTTCGTCGATGGCGAACAGCAGCAGACGACCGTTCTCGGACAATGCCGCCACGTAGTTGCCCTTTGCCTCTTCGTAAATGAAAGGCGGGAGCGGCGTGTGGCCTTCGTCCACGGTCATGAATTCGCGGCCGGCCTTGCGGTTGGAGATCATGTCGCCGACGGTCGACAGGAAGCCGTAGCCCGCCGTCGAAGCCACCAGCGCTTTCGTTTCCGGTTTGCCGCTGAGGCAATAGAGGATGTGCGCGCCGTCCTGCACTTCCACCAGCGAAGATGCCGGTACGCCGTCGCCGCGCGCCGGCGGCAGTTGCGCCGCCTCGACGGTGTAGGCCCTGCCCTTGGAATCCAGGAAGATCGCCGGATCCACGGTACGGCATTTGATCAGCGACATCAGGCTGTCGCCTTCCTTGAACGACAGCGACGCGGGATCGACTTCCCAACCCTGGCGCGCGCGCACCCAGCCCTTCTTCGAGAAGATCACCGTAACCGGCTCGTCGATGATCGGCGTTTCGATCACGGCCTTTTCCGATTCCTCGATGCGGGTGCGGCGCTTGTCGCCGAAGGTCTTGACATCTTCCTCGATCTCCGAGATCACCAGTTGGGCCAGCGCCTTCGGGTCCTTGAGGATTTTCTCGAGGCCTTTCTGTTCCTTCTGCAGATCCTTGAGCTCCTGCTCGATCTTGATGTGCTCGAGCTTGGCCAGTTGCCGCAGGCGGATGTCGAGAATGTCGTCGGCTTGCCGCTCGGACAACTTGAACGCCTTGATCAGCTCAACCTTCGGATCGTCCGCGTTGCGGATGATCCTGATGACCTTGTCCACGTTCAGCAGCACGATCATGCGGCCTTCGAGCAGGTGGATGCGGTCGAGCACCTGTGCGAGGCGGTGTTTAGTACGCCGGGTCACCGTTTCGAAACGGAATCGAATCCACTCCGAGATGACGTCGCGAAGATTCTTTCCGGTCGGCCGGCCATCCAGCCCGACCATCACCAGGTTGATCGGGACGTTGGTTTCGAGGCTCGTCTTCGCCAGCAGCAGATTGATGAATTCCGTTTCGTCGACTTTCGACGTCTTCGGTTCGAACACCAGCCGGACCGGGTGCGTGCGATCTGATTCGTCGCGTGCCTTGTCGAGCATCGACAGCATCAACTGCTTCTCGCGCGTCTGCTCCGGTGTGAGCGACTTCTTGCCCGGCTTGTTCTGCGGATTGGTGATCGCGTCGATTTCTTCCAGCACCTTCTTCGCCGAGGTGCCGGGCGGCAGTTCGTACACCACCATCTGCCACTGACCGCGCGCCAGGCGCTCGATGCTCCAGCGCGCGCGCACCCGCACCGCACCGCGGCCGGTCGTATACGCCTCCTTGAGTTCCGCGCGCGGCGTGATGATCTGCGCACCGCCCGGGAAATCCGGCCCCTTGATGTGCTTCATCAGACCGCTGACGTTGATCTCAGGGTCGCGGATCATCGCGATCGCCGCGGCGGCGACTTCATTCAAATTGTGGCTGGGAATTTCGGTGGCCATGCCGACCGCGATGCCGGATGCGCCGTTGAGCAACACCACCGGCAGGCGAGCCGGCAATATCTTCGGCTCTTCGCGCGTGCCGTCGTAGTTCGGGATGAAATCCACCGTGCCCTGATCGATTTCCGACAGCAGCACTTCCGCGAACTTCGTCAGCCGCGCTTCCGTGTAGCGATAGGCCGCCGCTTCGTCGCCGTCGCGCGAACCGAAGTTGCCTTCGCCGTCGATCAACGGATAGCGCATGGTGAAGTTCTGCGCCAGGCGCACCAGCGCGTCGTACACCGACTGGTCGCCGTGTGGATGCAGTTTCCCCAACACATCGCCGACCACCGCCGCGGATTTCGTGCGCTTGGTGCCGGAGCGGGTATTGCTGGTCCACATCGAATAGAGAATGCGGCCCTGCACCGGCTTCTGCCCATCGCCGACGCGCGGCAACGCGCGATCCTTCACCGTGGCGATCGCGTACTGCAGGTATTGCGTGGAGGCGTACTTGCCCAGCGGCAGAGAATCGCCGAGTTCGCCCGACAGCGGCGCGAAATGCGGCGGCAGCCCACCGCCGTCGCCACCGCTCGCCGAGGGTGGCGCTTCCCTGGTTTTCTTTTTCTTCTCGGCGACGGCGGTACCGCCGTTGCCGAATAAATCGCGTTGGTCCGCCATTCGATTCCTAAGTGCTGAGTGCTGTGTGCTGAGAGGGGACTATGCAGTGGTTACCAGTCGCCAATCACCCTATTACGACTGTGCAATATTCAATTCGAAACGGTCGCGCCCTCCTTCTTTGGCGCGATAGAGGGCTTGATCTGCGCGTGCGACTGTCGCCTTCCAATCCTCCGGCCTTATGTACTCCGCACCGCCGGCGGAAACGCTGACCCGGAATCCGCGAGCCACTTCGTCCAGATTGAGTTGGCGCGCCGCCGCACAGAGCCGCTCGGCCACGACCGGGACGCCGGCAAGCGACGTTTGATCCAGGACCGCCAGAAACTCCTCGCCCCCGTAGCGGCCGAAGACATCGGTGCTGCGCAGGCAAGCGGCGGCCGCCTCCGCAAATTTTTTCAGCACGGCGTCGCCGGCCTGGTGGCCGTGCGTATCGTTGACGCGCTTGAAGAAGTCGATGTCCGCAATCAATACCGAGAATGTCGTGCCGTACCGGTCGGCGCGGCTTTTCTGCTGGGTCATCACGTCGACCAGGCTCCTGCGGTTGAATACGCCGGTGAGTTCATCTCTGGCGGCCAGATGTTCGATGCGCCGCAACGCTTCTTCCAGCCGAACCTTGCTCTCGGCAAGCTGCTTTCGCAACCGGCTGAGGTAGCCGCCCATGATGGAGAAAAACGTCAGAACGGCGGTCAGCACAATCCAATTCAGCAGCTTGCGCTTGAACTCGTCCAGGTCTGCCCCTGGATGCCATTGCAGGACGATGATGAGCGCATAGGACAAGGCGACAAAGACCGTAAGTGACAGGAGTTGGCGCGTGTCGAGGCGAAAGACGCCGAACAGAAAGGACACCATGTAAATGAGCGTCAGAACCCCGTGTCCGCTTTCCGACTCGTACAGCACATACAGGATCACCAGCGAGGAACACAGGATCTGCAAAACGGTCAGGCTCGGATCGCGGAAGCGCAGATTCATGCCGCTGCGAAAAGCGGCATAAAACACGAACACGCAGGCAAGGATCAGCAGCGCGGCGTTTACAAACGCACGCAAGGTCAGTACGTCGAGAAGATGAGAAACGAACAGGAGTGCAATGACGAGGACCGAAGCGCCCACGCCCATCAAAAACCGGCGAATGCGATGGGCCTGCTGCGGATCTCGACTCGGAATGAAGAGGCGACCCAGCATCGGTCAGACGCAGTTCGTCCCACCGCCGGGGCGCGCCGCTGCCGCAACATCCTCCAGAAAATCGAGCCGGTCTGACATGTAAATCCAGCGCCATCCCAGCCCTCTTCGCCGAAAAGGCGGGGTGGGAGCCCAGGGTGTAATCGTTGAAAATCAGGTCTGTCTTTCTCTCAGAACGCGGCATACTTTTCCATACCCCTTGAGAGGTACCCGGAGATATATCGTTTCACGATATATCGGCTTCCACCAGATTACCGTAGGTTTCCATCCATTCGCGGCGCTGGGACGCGTTTTCGCGCGCCATCATCATGTTGAAGATGTCCACCGAGATGTTGGCGCCGTCGTCAAGCGAGACCGGCAGCATGCGGCGCGTATCGGGATTGAGCGTGGTTTCCCAGAGCTGCTCGGGATTCATTTCGCCGAGGCCCTTGAAGCGGCTGACAGTCCACGAATTCGGCTTGAAGCCTTCGTCCTCGAGTTTTTCCTCGATGCCGTCGAGTTCCTGCTTGTCGAGCGCATAGAGTTTTCGCGCGGGCTTGCCTTTGCCCTGCGACGGCACGTCGATGCGGAACAGGGGGGGCTGTGCGACGTAAACGTTGCCGCGGTCGATCAGCTTCGGAAAATGCCGGAAGAACAGCGTCAGCAGCAATACCTGGATGTGCGCGCCGTCGACATCCGCATCGGCGAGGATGATGACCTTGCGGTAGCGCAGGCCGGAGAGGTCCGCGTTGTCGCCAACCTTGTGGTGGTCCACGCCGATCGCCAGGGCGATCGCTTCGATTTCCTTGTTGGCATACAGCGTATCGGCGCTGTCCTGCCAGGTGTTCTTGGGCTTGCCCTTGAGCGGCAGCACCGCCTGAAATTCCTTGTCGCGCGCCTGCTTCGCCGAGCCTCCGGCGGAATCGCCTTCGACGATGAACAATTCGTTGCGATCCGGATCTTCCGACGCGCAGTCGGTCAGCTTGCCCGGCAGCACGGCCACGCCGGACTGCTTGCGCCGCTCGACTTTCTGCGCGGCGCGCGTGCGTGCATTGGCCTGGCTGATGACGAGCTCGGCGATGCGCTTGCCTTCGTCGACGTGCTGGTTGAGCCAGAGCTCGAAGGGATCGCGCACCATCTGCGCGGTGAGCTTGACCGCGTCGCGCGAGATCAGTTCGTTCTTCACCTGCCCCTTGAACTGCGGGTCGAGCATTTTCACCGCGAGCACATATGAAGTGCGCGACCATACATCCTCGGGGACGACTTTCAATCCGCGCTGGCCCATCGCGTGCAGGTCGATGAAGTTCTTGATCGCGTTGTAGACGCCTTCGCGCAGGCCGGCGACATGCGTACCGCCGACGCGGGTGGGAATCATGTTGACGTAGGACTCGGTGACCAGTTCGCCGTCCGGCGTCCAGGCGATGGCCCACATCGCGCCTTCACCCTCGGCGAAATTGTCGGATTCGGATTGCGCGGCGACGTAGCGCTCACCCAGAAAAGGTTCGGCGACCGGCTCCTGGTCTTCCATTGCAGATGCGAAGTAGCCCTTGATGCCTTCCGGAAAATGCCAGGTCTGGATTTCGAATTTCTTGTTCTTCTCGATCCCCAGAGAGAATTTCACGCCGGGCAGCAGCATGGCCTTGGCACGCAGCAGCGCGGCAATGTCAGCGGCGACGATCTTGGACGCGTCGAAATATTTCGGATCCGGCCAGAAGCGCACGCGCGTGCCGGTATCGCGCGGACCCACTGCGCCGATTTTCTTCAGCGGCTCTTTTACCTTGCCGTTGTCAGCGAACACGATGCGATTTTTCTCGCCGTCGCGTTTGACTTCGACTTCGAGCCGCGTCGAGAGCGCATTGGGCACGCACACGCCGACGCCGTGCAGACCGCCGGCGATCCGATACGCGGCGTCCTTGTCGGTCTTGCGGAACTTGCCGCCGGAATGCAGCGTGGTGAAGATGACTTGCACGGCCGGCACTTTCTTCTTCGGATGGATGTCCACCGGAATGCCGCGCCCGTCGTCGCTGACTTCCGCCGAACCGTCTTCGTAGAGCGCCACTGCAACATTCTTCGCGAATCCCGCCAGGCCTTCGTCCGCGGCGTTGTCGATGATTTCGACTAGCGCGTGGTTCGGGTTTACCGGGTCGGTATACATCCCGGGGCGATGCAGAATCGGCGACAGATCCTCGAGGATCTCGATGTCCTCTGCGGTGTAGGCGTTGGGTTTTTTTGCCATGAATTCCTTCAGGACAGGCCGTGCGACAGCACGGTCGGACAAGAAAATTGTTTTGTTTCAACGGATGCGAACGCGGATACCCTACGTGCGCAGCACGTCGGAGTACCCTTTTACAATGCGTCCGCCAACCCGGATCGATACGCAGGTGCGGCGCACAGCACGGCGTGTATTCTAAGCCGCGCGCCGATCAACCCGCCACTTTCGCGCGTATGCGCGGCACTCGCTTCGGTTTGTCGACCGGAACCTGCAACGACGGGATTTGAAGGAATTCGTCGCGCACGAAGTCGAGAAACAATCTGACCTTGCCCGCGAGAAAGCGTGCGGAAGGATAGAGCGCATGGATTTCAACCGGCGGCGGCGCATAGTCGGCCAGCACTCTCACGAGGCTGCCGTTGTCGAGGTCCTGCTGCACGAACACGCCGGGCATGTTGGCGATGCCGATACCTTCGAGCGCAGCCGAGCGAATGGTCAGCGCACTGTTGGCGCGGAAATCGCCGGCCACGCGCAGCGTCGTCAGACCTTTAGGACCTCCGAACTGCCATTCGTTCGTGAACAGGTAGTTATAGGTAATGCAATTGTGAGAAGTGAGGTCGTCCGGGGACTTGGGAATGCCCCTGGCGCGCAGGTAGGCCGGACTGGCTACGCAAACGCGCATGACCCTGCCGATATTCCTGGCGACGACCTGGGAATCGGCCAGTTCGCCGAACCGGATGGCAACGTCGATGCCTTCCTGCACCAAGTCCACGTAGCGGTCGTTTAGCGTCAGGTCGACCGAGAGCCCGGGGTAAAGCCGCCGAAAGCGAAATACCAGCGGCAACATATAGAGCTGCCCGAACGCGACCGGTGCATTGACCCGTAACAGGCCGGTTGGACTGTTTTGCAGCTCGGTCAGGCTACCTTCGAGATCGGTGATTTCATCAAGGATGTGGCGGCAACGGTCGTAATACTTGCGGCCGGCCTCGGTCGTACTCAGCTGACGGGTCGTGCGATTGAGCAACCGCACACCCAAATTGTCTTCCAAAGCAGTGAGTTGCTTGCTGATGGTGGGCTGGATTGTGCCCAGTTCGCGAGCGACGGCCGAGAAGCTGCCGGTTTCGACGACCCGGACAAATAACCGCATCTGATAGAGCCTGTCCATAGGGCAGACAAGTTATCACTTTATTTGCATAAATCCTATTCAATTTTGATGTCTAGTTGTTCACAGAGCATAAGACTAAAGTGCAAACCGTCGCTTATGCCTTTATTTGGAGATAACCATGAGATCGCTATTCGAAGCCCTGCTCCGCCTGTATGAATTCGACGGTCCCGCGCCTACGGCATCAGAGTCCAAGGCGCAAGAAGGAATCGAAGGGCGCCTGCTGGACCTGTCCGCGAAGGACGCCAGCACCTTCCCGTACCTGCCCTAACCTATTCGGATTAGGGGCTTAGGTACCCGCTCAAAACTCCGGGAAAGTTTCGGGCGGCGAGGAAAACGGTCCTCCCCCACGTAACTCTCTCCTCCTCTTGAATTACGTGGTTTCCGAGGGGCGCGCAAGCGCCCCTCTTTTTTTGTCACTGCAGCCGCAAACGGTCAGTGCTTACTTCGATGCAACAGACCGTGAATTCAGGATCCCGTATTTCGTGGCCCAGGAGAGGCCGGCCCAGGTATCGCCCTGAGGCCGGTACTCGCATCCGACCCAGCCCTGATAGTCAAGTTCGTCCAGCAGGTCGAACAGATATGGATAATTGATTTCTCCAGCCGTCGGTTCATGGCGGCCCGGAACCCCGGCTATCTGCACATGCCGGAGCAGCGCGATGTTTTCCCGGATGGTCTCCGCGAGATGCCCTTCCAGCATTTGCATGTGATAGAAGTCCAGGTGCAGGAGCAGATTCGGGCTGCCGACCTCGTCGAGAATGCGCCTGGCCTGATCGGTATGGTTCAGGAAGTAACCGTGCATGCCCTGGGTCGTATAGCTCGGGCCGTTCTGCACGATGCCCATTTTCTTGTTGATGGGCTCGATGACACCGGTAATGCCGTGTTCGCCGAGCACCGCCGCTGCCAGGCCAAGATTCGAAATATAAGTGCGCTCGGCGGTTTTGTAGTCTTCTCCCGGACCGACCACACCGGCCATCAGATGCACGGTATCGCAACCCAGCGCGTTGCCGTACTCGATCACCTTGGCCAGGCCATCGCGAAATTCCTTTTCCCGCCCGGGCACTGCGGCGAGTCCGCGGTCTCCGCGATCCCACACGCCCATCGGCGCGTCGAACAACACCATTTTCAGCGCATTGGAACGCAATCGCGCCGACAACTCGGCAGTCGGATAGTCGTAAGGCACCTGGAACTCGACGGCTTTGAAGCCCGCGGCGGCGGCGGCTTCGAATCGATCGAGAAAAGGCAGTTCACTGAACAGGTAATGCAGGTTGGCGGCAAATTGAGGCATGTAGTCGAAATCTCCCTGGCATATCTTCAGGCTGGATAAAGTTGTATCGATGTGTAAGCGCGCGCTGGCGATTGCAATCGAATCCATGTATACACTCGGCTCACGAAAAGCAAGTTAGCATCCACTCCTTCGTTGCGCCAATTGGAGAATCGTCGTGGGAAAAAAGAGCGTCAAGAAGACGGGCGCGGACGGCAAGACCAAGAAGCACGGCAAGAAAAAGAAAACAATAACTTCTCCGATCGAAGACGCGCTCGCATGTCCTCCGTCTGCAAAATTTTTCCATGAGCTCGTCGTCGGCAACGGCATCGGCGAGAACGCCGTCGAGGACGCGACGGAAGCTTATCGCAAGGCGTGGGAGTCGCGCCGAGAGAAGGCTCTCGATGCCGCGCAGAAGCACGAGCACGAAGGCGCCAAGAACTGCAGCCCCGGCGAACACCTGATCCTCGGACCTTTTTTCGGACCGCAGTCGTGGCGAATCGAAAACGAAGATCCTCAGCGAGCCACGACGTGGAGCTGGCTCGGATTTCAATCAGTGCACTTCTGTCGCAAGAAATAGTGTCGCTCATCGGCGACGATTCGATTGCTCGAGAGTTTTTTTCGCGCGCAGCGATATCCACAAATTCTGTGGATAACCTTGTGGATTGCGCGCGGCATTTTGCGCAAATGCGTATTGCTGCTTATCCTCTCGTTAGTGCTGCTCAATTTTTCAGCAATCGTGTTGCCCGAAATAGATTGCCGAACAAAAAAAATCAGAAGAGGAATCTCAACTCATGCGTATCACCGACATCCGCACCATTGCCGTCGACGTCAAACTGCCCAAACCGGTTTACGACGCCAACTACACCATGGCGACAAAGCCCGCACTTCTCGTCGAAGTCGAAACGGATCAGGGCCTTGTCGGTTTGGGCGAGGCCGCGCACTTCGGTGGACCGATGGCATCGACCGCGCAAGTCATCGAGCATGAATTACGCAACTATCTGATCGGGCAGGATCCGCGCGACAACGAATACCTGTGGGAGAGGATGCATCGCCGCGCATACAAGCATGCACGCGGCGGCATCGTCATTGCCGCCATCAGCGGCATCGACATCGCGCTCTGGGACTTGCGCGGCAAGATGGCCGGCATGCCGTTATGGCAGTTGCTCGGCGGTTATAGAAAGCGCGTGCCCGCTTACGCAACCGGCGGCTTCTATTCGGAAGGTAAAGGCATCAAGGAGTTGTCGCGGGAAATGGAGGCTTACGTCAAGCACGGTTTTCGCGCAGTGAAAATGAAAGTCGGGCGCAACCCCGCCATCGAACTGTCGCCGTTACGCGTGATGGACAATGCCGGTCGATGCGAAGTCACGCTGGAAGAAGACCTGAAGCGCGTTGCCGCGGTGCGAGACGCGATCGGGCCGGACATCAAGCTGATGGTCGACGCCAACTGCGCCTGGGACGTGCCCACCGCAGTGAGGATGGGCCGGGCGATGGAACGCCACAACATTTACTGGTACGAAGAGCCGGTGTCACCGGACGACATCGCCGGCAGCGCCGAGGTTGCATCCAAGGTTGCTATCGCGGTCGCGGGATATGAAACCTGCAGCTACGGCATTGTCGATTTCAACGACTACATCAAGGCGCGCGCCGTGCATTTCGTGCAGCCTGACGCAGCCTGGGCCGGAGGCCTGACGGAAACGCTAAAGATTGCGCATATGGCACAGGCGGCGAACCTGCCCATCGCCCCGCACATCCACGGCTCCGCGGTGGCGGTGGCGGCCGCAGTCCATCTGCTCGGCGCGGTGCGCAACGGCTCCATGGCGGAGACCGTGTATCCCGCTCACGCGCTCATGAATGAATTGGCCAAGGAACCGTTGCTGGTGGACAGGAAAGGCGACATCACATTGTCTGAACGGCCGGGTTTGGGAATCGACCTCGATCCGAAAGTCCTGAAGAAATATCGCGTGAAGTAAGCAGTTGTAACTGCGTGAAAGCCGGTATCAACCAAGACAACTCTGACTGCAGAGGACGGGTTACTTCTTCGGCTGCCAGTTGCGCGCGGGTTCCTGCGCTTTCGCGAGCTGATCCGGCGCAAGTTTCGAGGCGATGAAATCGCGCACCTTGGCGACCCGCTCGCCTTCTTCGCCGGCAAGCTGAGAAGCCGCGATATTGCTCCACATGTGAGCCTGCACCGCATCCTGCGGCACGCCCCTGCCTTCCCACAACATCCAGCCTGGATGGCTCTGCGCGCGCGGCGCCTTGACAGGGTGGGGGACGACACCTATTCTCGCCCCGGCCCTCAAAATAACGAATCGACCTCGCGCTTCATCTCCCATGACCGATGCCCTGATCTACCTCGCCTCCGCTTTCTGGATCGGCGCCGTTCACGCCGCGACGCCGGGTCATGGCAAGACCATCGCCGCTGCTTATATCGTCGGCGCGCGAGGCAGGCCCGTCGACGCGGTGATCCTGGGAATATTCGTGACGCTGTCTCACACCAGCGGCATCGTGCTGGTGGGCATACTCGCGTCGATCGGCATGCCGGGCATGGTGCCGCAACGAATCGAGGCATGGCTGGCGCTGATCACCGGTCTGCTGGTGATCGTCATCGGTCTGTGGACGCTGTGGACGCAAAGGGAATTGATCATGCAACTGCAAGGCGTGCCGCCGATGCCGCATGCGCCCGACCATGTCCACGACCATGCCGAGATGGGCTTTCGTCCGCACACGCGCGATCACGATCCTGGACATGGCCATCATCAGCACGGCCATGGCCATGCACACGGTGCTGGGCACAATCACTCACACGATCACGGCCGCGGCGATGATCACAGCCATGGCCATGATCAAACCCACGGCGACCATCAAGCCCACGGCGATCATCAAAAACGTGACGAAGAAGCGGGCTATCACAGCCACGGCTGGGGCTTCAAGCACACGCACGATCTGAAACTCGCGACGACGAACCGCCCGGGCCTGTGGGTGTTGATCGGCCTGGGTGTGGCCGGTGGATTGCTGCCCGATCCGGCGGCGCTCGCCATCCTGCTCAATGCGCTCGCCCAGGGCAAAGTCATGCTGGGACTGGGAACGGTCGTGGTATTCAGCGTCGGCTTCGCAGCCACGCTGGTGGTCGTCGGCGTGGTCGCCGCGAAAGTCGGACAGAAGGTTCTCGACTGGCTCGCCGGTCCCTGGGCGATGCGGCTTCAGGTCGGCACGTCGCTGTTGATCGTCGTCGTCGGTGCGATTCTTTCTTTCGGCGCATGGCGGACGCTCAGCTCACTGACGTAAGCGAGCTGAGCAGGTACGAGGTCCGAGGGCCGAGTGAAGATCCTCCGACCCTTTTTCTTTTTGCCTTTTCTCGAACCTCGCACCTCGAACCTCGGCCCTATCTTCTCGCCGCGCTCGCTTTCAACATCCCGACATAGCCGCTGATATCGGCATACCAGACGTTTCCTGTCTTGTCGATTGCGACCGTGTAAGGACGCGCATCCTTGCGCGGCAACTCGAATACCCTGAACTGGCCATCGCGCAAGCGGCCGATGGCGTGACTGCGCAGCATCCCGAACCATACCGTTCCATCCGCCGCCACGGCAATGCCGGATAGTCCCGACCATTCACCCGCCACGTTGAACTCGGAAAATTTTCCGTCGCCGAATTTTCCGATCTTGTTGCCGCGAAATTCGACGAACCAGGCATTGCCGGAACCGTCGACAGCGATATCGCTCGGCGAACTGCCAGGCGTCGGTATTTCATATTCGGCAATCTCCTGGCCGGGAGAAATTTTGATCAACTGGTTGCCGCTCTGTAGTGTGCCCCAGACAATGCCTTTCGCGTCCACCGCGACACCATAGGGGCCGCCGCGCACCGATTTCGGCACGTTGCGCGTCAGCACCCCGTCCTTAAGCCGGGTGATTCCATAGGCCGTGCTTTCAGCGAACCACACCGCTCCGTCCGGCGCCACTGCAAGCCGGCCCAGGCGCGCGATCGGCGTCCCCAGCGGGAAGGACTTGATCTCTCCGCTCGGCAAAATGCGCGAGATCAGGACCTCGGTCGGATCGGTGTACCACGCGGCGCCGTCCGCATCCACGGCGAGGCCGACTGGCTCCACGTTTTTCTTGCTCTTCGGCAGACGCTGGAGTTTTCCATCCCGGATCATGCCGACGGCATCTGCAAAACCGATGGTGAACCACACCGTGTCATCGGGGCCCACGGCAACCGCGGTCGGAATGTCGCTCGCGACCGTCATCGGATACTCGACGAAGTCACCGCCTGATCCGGGTCCGTGTCGCATGCGCCAGAACAGCGCCGCGGCGATCACGACGACGAGTGCACCGACAATCAATATGAGATTGCGCCTGGAAGAACCTGTGGAATTCATCGAACTTTTTTCCCTTCAACGGAAGCGAGGTGTGACGTCGGCGTCACGATAGCGGCGCAACAGCCAGCGGGTACCCAGAATGCCGATCACGAGCAGCATCACGAGAAAGGCCAGGCCGCCCGCCAGGCTGACCGGATCGAGTTGCGCGAGCAGCGAACCACCCTGCTCGGCACGCCGCCACATCTCGCCATAAGGGGTCAACGAGAAGCCGGCGTAAAGCGTCGCCGCATCGTACGGGTCGCGCAACAGCAGTCCCGATTCCAGGTGTACCGGCAGCGTGCTTTCAACCTGGGTCCAGTTCTGGCCGCCATCGGTGCTGCGCAATACACCGCGGTGGGTACTGAGCACCAGCATTTTTTTGTCTTCGGATACAGCGAGCCCGCGCACCGAGGTACCGGGTTCCGGCAGCGGCCGGCCGTATGCCGTCCACGTCGCGCCCGCATCGTCGCTCACAAATACCTGGGCGGCTGCCACAGTCCACAGACGTCCCGCCTTCTGTATATCCGCGGCAAGCGTGTCCACATGTCCGGCGGGCAAACCGGCAGCGCACGTCTGCCAGTTGCGCGCACCATCGCCGCTCACCCAGACCTTGCCATCTATCACCGCATAAACGTTCTCTGGCGGACCCGGCGTCATCACGATCGTGCTGACGGCAGTCTCAGGCAGCACGCCATCCCCCGCGCGCGACCATGCGCGCCCGCGATCGTCGCTCAGGAACAGTCCGTGGGCGCCGGCCAGGTAAACACGATTTGCCATGGAACTGCGCACGAAGATACGCGCAGGCGCGGCGCCACCCGGCGCGAGGGCATCCCGCCAGACGGCATCATCGTCGGCGTAGAAAATTCGCGTGCCGCTCGAGGCCAGCGCACCTTTGCCGTCCGCGTCGAAAGCAACCGCGAACACCGCGCCGGGCATCGTCGCGGCCGCCTCGGTCACCCAATCGCGGCCGCCGTTCTTCGAGCGCAGCAGGCGCGCGTCGGTCCCGTACAGAAGTTGAGCGGGATCTTGCGGATGGATCGCGACGCCCAGCGCGCCGCCGATGAACAGCCCCGCATCGGCCGGGAACCAACTGGCGCCGAAATCCCGCGAACGGAACAATCCGCCCCACGCGCTGGGGTCGTGGGCGCTTGCCGACAAGGCGAAGCCCGCGGCAACAAGCAATATCAGAGAGGATGCGATACGAGAAAACACGGCTGGCCGATCACGAACCTGCGAATAAAAATGCGAGGAGCCGATTCCGGCTCCTCGCATCGAAGTGTACTACCTTCAGTCAGCCAGTTACTTCTTGCGCGACTTTTCTCCCGGTGCCAGCGCGATTTCCGCCAGGCGGCCACCGTTCATGCCTACCCAGGAATTCTTGGTAAGCGGATAGCCGTCGGTGTAGGAAAGCGGTTCGTGGGCGCACACGCAATTTTGATAACCGCCCGTGATCTTGTAGCACTGCTCGTAGGCCAGGAACTGCTGCACGGTGTCGGTCTGCTGCGGATTGGCGATTTGCCAGTCGCGGATGCCTTCCCACGACGAGTAGGCGTCGCTGCCGAACACCAGCTTGCCGATCGAGGTGGGAACTTCCAGCAACTGCGAACCCGCCGTGTGGGCGCGGAAGGCCGGGTGGATTTTCACGCCGGGCAGCACTTCCATCTCGCCGTCCACGATCACTGCCTTACCCTTGAGCACCTTGCCATAGATCGAGTCCATGGTCTTGGACGGATAACCGCAGGCCGGGGTACGGGCGCAACCGCCGGGCGAGTCGTTTACCGCGCTGATGCGGGGGTGCGGATAGTTCAACGCCCACTCGATTCCCTTCAGCTCTTCCCTTTGGATATACAGCACCGCGTTCGGGAACTCGTCCAGGCTGCCTGCATGATCCCAGTGACCATGGCCAACGATGACTTTCTTGACATCCTTGGCGTCGAAGCCGAGCTGGGCAATCTGCTTGGACAGAGGCGACCAGTGGTCCGTACCCGTCATCTTGTGGTAGTCGGTCTGGTTCCAGCCGTTGTCGTATAGGATCAATTCGTTGCCACACTTGATCACACCGACGTTGACCGGCAGATCCACCGTATTGATGTTATTGCTCTTGCTGGTGCTGCCCGGTACAAACGCACGGTCCGGCATGAATGCGCCGAACGGAACGCCCATGAACCGGCTGTTTTCCACCAGCCACACGGAACATACGTCGGCCGCCTGAGCGACAGGAGCTGCTAATGCCGACGCGGCCAAACCCGCCGCGACCATTGCTGTTTTTAGACTGTTCTTCATCTTCTAACCCCTCCTTGACGATTGGACTGCTTGTTTACAACTTCTTCCATACTTCCGTTCCGGGCCGCATCTGCGTCATCGTCCCGGATGCATCCCGATCAATTCGGTTTGTATTCTCCGGGCCACAGCGTATCGCCCACCTTGAGCGTCAGGCCCGATGCCTTCTCCGACATTGCTTGCGCTTCGAGCAGGTGTCCGTCGCGCCCGTCCACCGCGACCTTGATCATGGTCACCGATGCATCGCGATAAAGTTTGATGGCCTCGCTGTATTCGCCATGCAATGCCCGCATCGACGCCGGCGGTTGCAATTTGCTCAGAGCCACCACTGCGGAGTCGAACATCGGTGTAAGCGGCGCGACTCGTTCTTTCACTGCCGCACGCTTGATATCGCCCATCTTGTACGCCAGCCCCGCGAAGGTCATTTTCACTGCGTCCTGCTTTACTTGCGCATGAATCGGCCACAACGCGCGCGCGTAGGCTTCTTCCTCAGCCGTTACCGCGGGACGCTCGACATGATTGACTTCGGCGCTGGCTGCGACTTGCTGCGGCTTTGGTTTGGCCGTTTCGCGAAATGCCGCCACCGCCATTAGCGCGATGAGCCCCACCACCAGCGCGCCGACACCAAAACCTTTAAGTGCAGCGACCCGGGCCGTACGCTGCGACCCGCTTACTTCTGTTTGCATTTTGAAAATTTAGTCCGTGAATGGATTAGCGTCAATGCTGCGCCGCAGTAACTGCGTCTTAATTTTCAAGCACTCATTCTTAAGTTTCAGTTTGAAATATGCACCAGGAGATCTCTTACTTCGGTGACCATTGCGGATTTTCCCCGAAGAGGCCATCCACGTAGCCAATGTAGTAGATCAGGAACAAACCGAAGCCGAGGGAAAGCAGTCCGGATGCTATACGGAGATAAGCGTTGAAGCGCGGAAAGCGTCCCATGGAGTAGGCAAAAGGCGCTGCAATGGCCACCGTGATAAGCATCATGCCGGCAACGGTGCCCACACCGAAAACGAACAGGTACAACATTCCCCACCACGGATCCTCGATCGCAGTCAGCACCAGAAGCGCGACGGCAGCCGATCCGGCAAGACCGTGCACGATGCCGACAACCAGCGGACGCGCCATCTGGTACAAGCCGAGGCCGCCGAGTTTGCGATCGAGCCAAGCCTGGGGCGTCTGCTCCTCGTTGTGTCCATGCGCAGCCGGCCCGTGTCCGTGAACATGACTGTGTGCGTAATCGCCGTGGGCATGGGTATGCCCGTGAACGGACGATCCTGGCGCGACATTATCGCGTATCCACTGGTTGAGTCCGGTCAGGTTCAGGAAGCCGAGCAGCACCAGCATCACCCCGACGGCGAATTCCATCGCCAGCCCTGCCCGCGGCGGAATTGTGATGGTGAACAAGATGATCGCGCCGCCGACCAGCGCCACGGTCAGCGTGTGCCCGACGCCCCAGAGCGCACCGATCATGGCGGCGCTGCGCATTGATCGCTGCCGGCTGACGATCGTGGAGATGGCAATCACGTGGTCGGCGTCGGTAGCATGGCGCATTCCGAGGAAGAATCCGACCGCAAGCAGCGAAAGGGTGGTACCCAAGGCAAGAAAACCGGCTGACAATTGTATTGGTTTTGAGGCGCGACGAAACTACTCTTGCGCCTGTGCCGCGTCAAGCGCCATCATGAAAATCATGAAACGCAATTGCGGGTTTTGCGCAGGACCGATTTAATGGACTACTCGAAAATAACGGCCACCCTCAGAAATGCCGTGAATTCACCAGGGACCCGGTCATGACCACACGCCAATCGGTAGGCGGCTTCGCCTTGCTTGCCCTGCTACTCGCCCCGCTTGCCTGCATCGCGGCGACAGGCTGGACCGGCGACCTCACGCCCATCGGCCAGGAGGACTGGAATGCGGAGCGCGCAGCGCATCTGCTGGAACGCGCCGGCTTTGGCGGGACGCCGGAGGAAATCGCGCAGTTCGCGGCGATGACACCCGAAGCCGCGGTGCGGCGGCTGGTTTATCACAAGGGCGTCGCCAATGATCTGCCTGCGTTCGATCATTCCGGCATCCACGATGCGGGCTTGGAACCCTTTCCCGCATCGCGCCCGGCGGCCACCGACCTGGCCAGGGACACCGGCGAATCGATGGGGATCAAGGTCAAGCCCGCCGGCAATCGCCGGTTGCAGCCGGTGGCCAACAAGTTCTTCTACTGGTTGCGGGCGAGCAGGCTGGAGACAAATCGCGTCGCTTACTGGTGGGCCAACCGCATGTTGGCGACGAATCGTCCGCTAGAGGAAAAAATGGCGCTGTTCTGGCACGGCCATTTTGCCACCAGCGAGGAAAAAGTCCGCGACTATCGCAAGATGCTCAAGCAGAACGAGCTGTTTCGGGCGCAGGGAACCGGCAATTTCCGCGACCTGCTGATCGGCGTCGCGCAGGACCCGGCAATGCTCGCCTTCCTCGATGCCGGCGTGAATGTGAAGGGCGCCCCGAACGAAAATTTCGCGCGCGAGATCATGGAAATGTTCTCGATGGGGGTCGGCAACTACAGTGAAACGGATATCCGCGAAGCGGCGCGCGCATTCACCGGCTGGAACTTCGTCGACCTTGATTTCGTCGTCACCCCAGAGAAGCATGACGAAACCACCAAGTCGGTGCTCGGGAAACAGGGCGCTTTCGACGGTGTCGATATCATCGACGTGATCCTGTCGCAGCCAGTCGCCAGCGAATATGTGTCCGGCAGGCTCTATCGTTACTTCGTACGCCAGGATCTTTCTCCCGCACTGCGCGGAGAACTCGGTGCCAGATTGCGGGAGTCGAACTACGAAATCGCGCCGTTGCTCGAGACGATATTCATGTCGAGGGATTTCTACAGCCCGCCCTCGATGGCAACGCACATCAAGTCGCCGGTCGAACTGGTGATATCGGCCTACAAGAAGATGGGGCTCACCGAAGTCCCGGGTGTACCCGATTTCAACGACCTCACTGAAGCACTCGGCCAGAAACTGCTCTATCCACCGACCGTCGCCGGCTGGGCAAACGGCAAGAGTTGGATCACGCCGGGCCTGCTGCTTGCGCGCGGCAACTTCGTCTACGACACGCTATTTCCCGATATCAATTTCCTGCCGCCGGATCGTTATCCGCTGACGGACTACAAAATCGGGGCGGTCAACGAAAAACTGGCTCTGGGAATGGATGTGACCACGGCGACCAAGCCGGAAGCCAAGGAAGTGACGTCGATGTCGATGCAGGCGGATCGCGACGAGGATTTCAATACGCGGCTTGCCAGCTTTCGCGGCTGGCAGATGGCCCTGCAGAAAGTCAAACCGATTCCCCGTGCAACGGCGCAACTGGACCTGTCCGCGATGGTACTCGGCGCGGGCTGCAAGAGCGCACGCGAGGCCGTCGATTACCTGCTGGCGCGTTTCGTGTCGGTTCCGCTGGACGCGGCCAGCCACGAGCGCATCGCAAAATTCCTGGAAAGCGAGCTCGGTACAGACGATCTCACGGCTGCGGCCAGCTTCCTCGAAGAACCGCTGCGCACCACGCTGCACCTGATCCTGTCACTGCCGGAGTATCAACTGGGATGAAACGCATGCCCCCACCACCTCTCCCCGGCGCGCGGACACGTTAGTGATGAAATCACCCGTTTGCAGGCAGCGCGCCCAGGCATCGCTTCCCGCCCCACCCCAACCCCATTCGCCGAGTCAACGATGCCCTCTCCCCCTGAGGCGGAGAGGGAGAAAAGCCCCATGAAAACGACTTCTCTGCTTCTCAAGCCCTGGACGCGGCGCGAAATCCTGCGCGCCGGCCTCGCAGGCATCGGCGCGAGTGCGATGCCGCTGGTGTTTTCACGCGTGATGGCTGCGGATCCGGCGGCATCGAATCGCATCCTGGTGGTGCTCGAGATGTCAGGCGGCAACGACGGACTGAACACGCTCGTGCCGTACGCGGACGACGCCTATTACCGGCATCGGCCGAAGATCGGCATCCGCCTCGAAAAATTGCGCAAGATAGACGAGCGCTACGGCTTCAATGGCGGAATGGCGGGATTCGAGCGCTTGTACAAGGACGGGAGGATGGCGATTGTGCACGGCTGCGGCTACGCGCAACCTTCCTTCTCGCATTTCACGTCGATGGCCTATTGGCACACCGGCGCGCCGAACAGCGGTGAAGAGTACGGCTGGGTGGGCAGGGTTGCCGATGCGATCGATACGCCTTCGACGCCCAATTTCATCGTCAACATCGACGAAGTGCAATCGCTGGCGGTACGCGCCCGCGATCATGTGCCCGTGGTGTTCGACGACCCGGAGAAGTTCGGGCGCAAAGGGCTTTACCAGACGCGGCCGCTGCTCGATCGCGCGCCCGACATGGACGCTGACGCCAGTGCGTCGAAGCACTACTTGCTGGAGGTGGCGAAGAGCGCGCGCGAGGCTTCGCAACTGGTGCGCGACGCCTGGTCCGGCTACAAAACGCCCGTCGACTACGGCATCGTCCCGGTGCAACTGCCGAAAATCGCTTCGCTGATTGCGGCGGGTATGCCGACGCGGCTGTACTACACTTCTTACCGCCACAACGCCTTCGATACTCACGTGCAGCAATCCGACCTGCACCAGCGGCTTCTCACCTATGTTTCCGATGCGGTCGAAGGATTCATGAAGGACATGGAACGCATCGGCCGCGCCGACGACGTGACGGTGCTCGTGTTTTCGGAGTTCGGCCGCCGTGTGCCGGAAAACACCAGTCTCGGAACCGATCACGGAACGGCGAACTACATGTACGTGATCGGCAAACCGGTCAAAGGCGGTCACTATGGGCAACCGCCCAGCCTGACCGAGCTGGACGAAGGGGACAATCTGGTCTTCACCACGGATTTTCGCCGCGTCTATGCCAGCGTAATCGACGGTTGGCTCGGCTGCCGCGATACCGAGCAGTTGCTGTCCGGCAAATTCGAATCCTTCCCTGTTTTTTCCTGAGTTTACGTCGCGGCGCCGGCACGATCCGTTTTCAGGTTTAATATAGGCGCTCGCACCGGTTGTGCCGCGACGCGCTTTCAGGGAGAAGCGCGTGCGTCCATGCGCAGTTCCGCCAACGGCCGGCGTGCGACTTGCATTTGCATGCGACTTGGCTTTGGTTGCCGCCTCCCCGCCGGCTTACCTTCGCGTCCGGAACAAGAAAATGGATATCAGAAACAAAACCTACGACGACATCCTCGTGCTTTCGCCCGAGGGCAGAATAGACCACGCCAACAGCGAAGACTTCCGCAACAGCCTCGGTCCCTTCGTCGATCGCTGCAAGAACGACGGCGAGCGCATTGTGCTCGATCTGGCCGGAGTCGACTACATCAGCAGCGCGGGACTTCGCTGCTTCATGCTGGCGGAAAAGCAGGCGAAGGCGCAAGGTGGCACGATCGTGGTCGCGGCCATGCAGCCGGTGGTGAAGGAAATTTTCGAGATCAGCCGGTTCACGCTGGTATTCGAGACTTTCGCCACGGTGCGCGAGGCGCTGGCCCGATTTTCACCTTCAGCTCTCAAGGCCTACCAGGCCTAGAGGCACAAGATGCTGGTACGTTTCTGGGGAACCCGCGGTTCCATCCCCGTCGCGCTAACATCGGCCGACATCCGCCGCAAGGTCGAGACGGCGCTTTCCATGGCGATCGCCAAGGGCGTGAATTCGACGGACAAACTGCGGTCTTTCATCGATAACGATCTCGACTTCTCGATCTCGCAGACTTACGGCGGGCAATCGCCGTGCGTGGAGATCGAAACCGGACGCGCGGAATACCTCGTGTGCGACATGGGCAGCGGCGCACGCGCGTTCGGCGGTCACATCATGTCGGCGCAGAAATCCGGGCCGATTTCAGTCAACGTGATCATGTCCCATGTGCACTGGGACCACATCATGGGCTTTCCCTTCTTCGCTCCCGCTTACGTTCCCGGTACGCGCATTCGCATTTTCGGTTGTCACGATGTGATCGAGAAAGCATTCCGGCTGCAGCAGTCCGCTCCCTGTTTTCCAGTCGACTTCTCCCGGCTATCTGCCGATATCGAGTTCGTAAAGCTGGAAGCCGGCCGGGCCGCCGACATCGCCGGGTACCAGGTCACACCCAAGCTCCAGCGACACACCGGCGACTCCTACGGTTACCGCTTCGAACGCGACGGCAAGGCCATCGTCTATTCGACCGATTCCGAGCACAAACTCGAGGACCCGGCCGATACCGAATCTTTCATCGAGTTCTTCCGCAATGCCGATCTGGTCATTTTCGACGCGATGTATTCGCTGCTCGATGCGGTATCGGTCAAGGAAGACTGGGGGCATTCGAGCAACATGGTCGGCGTCGAGCTGGCGCAGCTGGCGAACGTCAGGCATCTGTGCATGTTCCATCACGAGCCTGCGTTCGATGACGAGCGCATCCAGTCGGTGCTCAACGAAACCATTCGTTTCGAGCAGCTTACACGCGGCGACCGGCCTCTGATCGTCAGCGCCGCCTTCGACGGCATGGAAATCGAGGTTTGACCGAAGTCACGCAAAAGCCGGACGCGAAGGCGTCGGACAAACGCGTCCCGCGCGCCTTGCTTTTGGTGCTGGTCGGCGGTCACGGCCGGCCGCTGGGTGCGGCAATACTGGTGCTATTGCTGGCGCTTTCGCTGTTTCCTTCGCTGCCCGCCATCTCCGAATTACGCATGGCGCTGTTCGACGGCTACCAGAAAGTGGCGCCGCGAAAGCGTGCATCGGCTCCTGCCGTCATCGTCGCCATCGACGAGAAAAGCCTGCAGGAACTCGGGCAGTGGCCGTGGCCGCGCACGACAATGGCGGAACTCATCGAAGCGATCGCGGAAAACGAGCCTGCTGCGATCGGCGTAGACGTGCTGATGCCGGAACTCGACCGCATGTCGCCGGCGAGCATCGCCGGGCTCGTCGAAAAGCTGGATGCCAAGCTCGCCCGGCGTTTGGCGCAGTTGCCGAGCAATGACTCGGTCCTGGCCAATACCCTGCGCCGGCATCCGGTGGCGCTTGGGATCGCGGGCGTCGAACAGAAAGGATCGGCCTCTGCCGGCAACCGGACCGCCCCGTTCCGCATACGCGGAACCGATCCGACCCCGCATCTACGGCATTTCGCAGGCACATTGCGCAGCCTGGAGCAGCTGGATGCGGCAGCGCCGGGGCATGGTCTTCTGAGCGTCGATCCGAGTGGTGGCGTCGTGCGGCGGGTTCCGCTGGTCGTCTCGGTTGACGGTGTGCTGACGCCAGCCTTGTCCATGGAAGTGTTGCGTATCGCGACCCAGACTCCCGCCTTCGTCGTGGTCGGCGAACCGGATCGGGCAAAGGGTATCGGCATCGGTGACGTCTTCATTCCGACCAACTCGGACGGTACGGTATGGGTACATTTCGGCCCGCACGACGAAGATCGCTTCGTTTCGGCAACCGACGTACTGCACGGGCGCGTCGATGCCGAGCAGATGCGCGGCAAGATCGCGCTTATCGGCGCAACCGGTCTGGGACTGCTCGACTACCAGACGACGCCCATCGGACAGCGCCTGCCCGGCATCGAAGTCCACGCACAGATCCTGGAAGGCGTCTTCGAAGACAGCCTGTTGCTGCGGCCGGAATTTCTCATGCATCTGGAGCGCGCGGTACTGCTGGCGTCGGGGTTGATTCTGATTCTCGCCGTTCCAGCCGTGGGGTCGAGGACAGCGGCATCGATTTATGCGGTATTGATAGCCGGCCTGCTTGCCGCCGGATTTGCACTGTATTACTGGCAGCAGTTGCTGGTCGACGTTGCCTGGCCGGCGGCTGCCTGCACCCTGTTGTTCGGCGTGATGCTGACCGGCACACTCACCGAGGCGGATCGACAGCGTCGCGCGTTGCGCCAGGCACTGGATGCGGAACGCGAGGCGGCGGCACGCGCCGCAGGCGAACTGGAGGCGGCACAGCGCATCCAGATGGGCATGCTGCCGCCCCCTTCCGCCAATTTCTACGGCGACCCGCGCTTTACCCTGCAGGCCCTGATCGAGCCCGCGAAATCGGTCGGCGGGGATCTCTATGATTTCTTCAAACTTGACGGCGACCGGTTGTTCTTCATGGTCGGCGACGTGGCGGGCAAGGGCCTGCCTGCCAGCATCTTCATGGCGGTAAGCAAGGCTTTATACAAAAGCGCGGCATTACGGATGGAACAAGCTGCCGACATCGGCGAAGTGATGCGCGCGGCCAACGCAGAGATCGCCCGCGATAATCCCGAAATGCTGTTCGTGACCGTGTTCGCGGGTATCCTGGACTTGAAAAACGGCGAGTTGAACTGGTGTAACGCCGGGCACGATTCCCCTTTCTGTTTGCGTCCGGGCCAGAAAATACCGACCAGGCTCGAAGGCGATGCGGGCCCGCCCCTGTGTGTCATCGAAGGATACGCATATCGTCCGGAGCGCTACCGTTTACTGCTGGGCGAAGCACTGTGCCTTTTCACGGATGGCGTTACGGAAGCAATGAACGCCGACGACGAGCTCTACGGACGACGGCGTTTGTTTTCGGTTCTGAAATCGTCCGCCGGCGCAACCGATGCGCTGCAACTGGTCAATGCGATCAGGGACGATGTTCGCGCATTCGTGCTGGCCACCGAGCGCTCGGACGACCTTACGATCCTTGTCCTGCGCTGGAACGGTGGTGACGGGTGAAAAACCGATTGTGGAGCCGGACTACCCCCCGTGCGCAAAGATCAGCGCACGTTGATTTCGACACGCCGGTTCTTGGGCTCGGAAACGCCTTCGGAAGTCGGAACCAGCGGTTCGCGCTTGCCACGACCGGAGACTTCGATGCGATCGGCGGAAATCCCGCGCTTGGCGAGATCGTCATGCACGCGTTGCGCCCGCTGTTGCGAAAGCTGGTCGTTGAATTGCGTGTTGCCCACCGCGTCGGTATGTCCGATGACCGAAACTTCCGGATATGGTCTCGCGGCGATTTCGGCAAAGACACGCTCGACCTCGCGTTCGGAATCGGGCGTCAATTCGTCCTTGCCTTCGAGGAAGTAAAGCAGGAACGTCGCAGGGCGTCCGGGAAGGGCTGCAATGACAGAAGAAAATTCGCGCTTTGCCCGATCGGCATCATATGTCACAGGCTGCATCATGCCGGGACCCTCGATATGCGCACCGGCATAAGCCTTGTTCAGAAGCAGTTCCCCGCCGCCCTCGGTTCTGACGATGACACCGCCGATGGTACCGTTCGGCTTGGGCAGCAGGACGATCAGATCATTGCGTGCCGGCCTGTCCGACGGGCGCAATGCTTCAGGTTCGATCGGCTGCTGGGAATTCGTCCAGCGAACCGGTTGGGAATCAGCGTGAGGCTGGGAACCGAACTGCGCACAACCGGCCATCATCATCATGATGATGGCCGACGCGAGAGCAACGCGCATTATCAGTTGGCGGCGGGCTCGTCCACTTTCACGATGAATTCAGTACCGCGCACACCCATGATTGCAGCGGGAGTCTTGATTCGCATGGCTTCCGGGGATTGCTTGACGATCTTGCCGGAGACGACGGCCAGCGTTCCCTTTTTCAGCCTGGTATCGAACTCGCCCTGGTGGGTCGTGCTATCGAATACGAAGCGCTCGATCACCAGTTCGCTGTTCGGACCCGCCGACAACAGGCTGTTGTCTTGGAAGGTAATGCCGACCGAGCCGTCGGCTCCGGTCTTTACCGTATCCTCCGCCTCGATGACGGCTCCGACCGGTGCAGCCATCACTTTGCCGTTACGCTCGATCTGTACGTCGCCCTTGGATACCTTGATGCGTCCGGCCTCGCCGGCAAACGCGTGGGTGCACATCCATGCACCCGCTATCAGCAACAAGCCAAAAACAAGGATATCTCTTTGGAATGTCGATACTTTGACTTTGGTCATTTTGCCCCCTTCGGTTCTCAATCGTATTGTCGGCAAACTTCGCCGGTCACGGATTCATGCTGCAAGAACCATGCACGTCGATATGATAGCAGTGGGCCCACCCCTTGCACCAAGGGACAAATGCCTGTGCAATTTGAGAAAACCATGCATCGCCTGAATCGCGTATTCCCCGCGCGTCTGCGGGCCTTCGATCAAGTCAAGGCGCTGATTGACGAATTCGGTGCCGTGGCCGAACTCGGCCGCGAGGATCGCCACAAACTGACGTTAATTGTCGAGGAATTGTTCACCAATACGGTGAATCACGGCCATCGCGGCGACAGCGACGCACCGGTTTTCATCACCTTCGAAGAAGCGCAAGGGAACTTGCGACTGATCTACGAAGACTCCGCGCCGCAATTCGATCCGCTCGCCGCAGGGCGTCGCACCGACATCGACTCGACGATCAAGGAACGCCGGATCGGCGGCTTGGGCATATTCATCACCATCGGCCTGACCGACAAGGCCGATTACAGTTACGTCGAAGGCCGCAATCGCATCTGCCTCAGGCTTACCGCAACCCGCGACTAGGCCACGCGTCAGGATTCCAGCCAGCGCCACGCCAGCGGCGACCGCCTCACAGCGATGTCGAGCAGGTAGAAAATCAGCGCCAGTGCCGCAAACCACGGCCACAGTGTCTTCGTGGTCCTGCTTTCATCGCCCTGCTGCGCAAAAACTTCGGCTATCGACGGAGCGACCTTGCCCCCGGTTGCACGTGCGAGCGCGCTCAGCAATTCGATATCGGGCGGGAAGGCCCGATATTCGTCCGCATAATCCAGATTCAGCATGCGCGCTCCGGCTCGCAGCGACGCCTGCTTCGGCAGGCCCGGCGAATCGACGAGCTCGAAGCGCTCAGCCTGCATCGTCCCTTTGAAGGGCATGCGCACCCGGTAGGTGCCGGCCCCGGTCTGCTCGAGCCCGATGATGGCTGTGCTTCCGTCCGGCCGCGTTACCTTCACCTGCGGAACCAATCCGTTGCGATAGTTTCCATCCGGCGTGAGCACCGATAGCCTGATCACCGCCTCGCCGCCTTCGCGTGCAACCTGAAAATCCAATGCTTCGCCGGAATCACGCCGCATGACGTCGCGCACCTGCTGCGCCCAGAATTTGCCGTAACCCGGCCAGGCCAGCCAATTCGTCGCCCAGCGATTCTTTACGTCCGAGGTGAACGCGACGGTCTTGCCCAAGCCATATTGCCAGCGCACCAGCAGCGGTGCGCCGGATGGCGAGGCGAGCAAAACCTCCGCATGATCACGCGCCTTGCTGCTGACGAATCCCCTGAGTTCCGGCAGCCTGTCCACCTCCAGACCGCGGAACGCGGCACTGCGATGTTTGACCACGGGCCGGAAAGATTCTTCCAGCAGATTGGATCGCACCGCGCGCTCGGTCTCTTCGATGAATATCTGCGGAATCGACTCTGCGTTCTCTGCTACGTAAGCCCTGCCCTTGCCCCATTTGGCGATGTCACTCATCAGAACCCGGTTCGCATCCGCGCCGACCGCCACCGTCGACACGACTATCTTTTCGCCGGCCATGCGTTTGACCAGGGTTTCGAAATCCGCCGGGTGCGTATCGCCGTCGGAGAGCAGGATCACATGCTTGGCGTTGGAATCGGTTTTCTGCAACAGGCGATAAACGATCCCGAGCGCCGGATAGATGTTGGTCTGGCCGCTGGCCTGGATCCGGCTGATCTGGTCTTCCGCCTTGCGCCGGGAACGCACGTACTGCATCGGCACCGCGATGTAGGTTTGCGAGTCGAAAGCCACCACCCCGAAACGGTGCTGCTCCTCGAGCAAGTCGAGCGCGGCGCGGGTGGCTTCCTTCGCCATCTCCATCTTGCGTCCCTTCATGGAATACGAGCGATCGAGTGCGATCACCAGCGCGAGATCCTTGCGCTTTTCCTGCGCGCGGAACTGCACCGGCAGCACTTTCTCCACGGCCGTATCGCTGTAACCCTGCTCGCCATGGACATTCTCGCCGCTTGCAAACAGCAGGCCGCCACCGAGGTCGCGTACATAGGATTCGATGGCCTGCATCCTGTCGGCCGTCAGTGCCTTCGCCGGCGTGTCGCTGAGGATCAACGCGTCGTAGGCAGCCAATTCCGAGACGGATCCGGGTAGCGCGGCGGGCGCGGTCACGCGCGTTTCGATTCCCTGGCCGGCCAATGCGTCGGCAAGATAGCGTGCGCTGTCGGCCTGCCCGCCCTCGACGTAGAGGATGCGCGGCCGCCCTTTCACCCAGACCGATTGCTGCATGCGGTTGTTTTCGAAAACGCGATCGCCTTTGGCAACCACTTCAGCCGACAACGTCACCGCTCCGGCACGCGCCAGCTTCACTTCGAAGGCGACGCGATTCAAACCGGCACTCAGCCGCAACTTGCGCGTGCCCAGCACGCTTGCTGCGTCCTTTAGCAACACCTGGGCAGACGTTTCGACGGCGGAAAAGACGCGCACGGTCACGGTGACTGGCTCGCCCGCATGGACATCCGCCGGCACTTCGACGCCTGCGACCCAGGCATCGTTGTCGTCACGCGCTTTCGCCGGAATCGGATAGACGCGAACCTTGGCCTGCGCCAGCCGCGGCAGCACGCGCCAGACATCACCGGCGGTCTGGTTGCCATCGGTCAGCAACACGATGCGTTTCGCGCGATCGCGATCCAGGCCCAACAGCGCGGCATCCAGTGCCTGTTCGAGATTGGTCGCCGTCCGATCGATAACGGCCGGGTCGGCTGACGCGTCGCGCGGACGGCCTTCGGTGACCGCGAGCCCGCGTATATCGCCGGGCTTCCGCACCGAGACGGCGTGATCGGCGAACGCCAGATAGCGCGCGTGCGCCGGCACCCCTTCCCGGTCGGCCTGTTCGATCCATTCGATTGCCGCATCGACAAAGGACGAAGACACGCTACGGGAAACATCCAGCGCATAGACAACCGATACGTCGCCCGGTCCCGCGTTCCATTGAGGCCTCATCAAGGCCAGGGCGAGCGATATGATCGCCAGGCTGCGCAGACTCGTCGCGATCAGCAGGTGTCTTCGCCCGAGCCGGGTTCGACTCCGGCCGGCCAACCAGAACAGCAACGGTACCGCTGCCAGAAGTACAACTGGCCAGGCAGTTTGCATGGCAAGCGGCAGCGTCATACCGTCATCCGCCGATTCCAGCTCCACCACTCGAACATCAGCAGCAGTGCCGCGATGAGCAAAAGGGCAAACCATGAATCGAATGCAAACGATGGGTTCGTGCGGATTGGTGTATCCGCGTCCGGCTTGATCTGGGCGAGCCGGGACTTGTTTACGTCAGTAATGCGGCGGTCGAATAGATTCGCCGCGACGCGCAGGCGTTGATGCGCGGATACGACGGTGAACAATCCAGGCGTGTCGACTTCGAACAGGCTGCCTCCGGGAATGGGCTGCATCGGCAGCTCTTTCCCGTCTGCGGCAAGCGCGCGCGCGCCGGACACGGGAACTTCGATCGAGCCGAGCCCGCGGGCGATGACCGCCCGCTCGCCAAGCATCCAGTCAAGCGCGTTGTTCAGAAATATCGGAAAGCCGGCGTGCAGCGCGAAATTCGACTCCTCCAGTGCAAAGGAAAACAATGTCCAGCGCACCCCATCCTCATGAGCAATGATCAGCGGCACGTTGCCAGGCGCGCTCGCCAGTACGGATGCGGATTCCTGAGGCGGACCTTTCAATCCGACGACAGTCGCACGGTCAACGTTCAGATCGAGCAGCGAAATGTTTTCCAGCAGCGGGTGCGCTGCATTCCATGCGGTGGCGGATACATTGGCGATCTCTTTCTGCGGCGACGGCAACCAGTCGGCGCGAGACGGACGAAACAGCAGCGCGGGCACATGGGGACGGACCTTTGGCGCATGGCGGTCGAACACCACGGCATCGAAACCACGATCGTCCACGTAACGCCCGGGCGTGACGACGGTCAGATCCACCCGCGGCTGGGCCTGCAGGGATTTTTCGAGATAAGGATTGCCGCTGGTCACCAGCGCCACGCGCACCACGCGACGAACCGGCAAGATCGAATACGCGACGTCGTCGATAGCCAGCCCGTCGCCGGGCATTACAATCGATGCCCGCACCGGTCCGCTGTCGAAATCCGAGATGTCGATCATCTCGTTGCGCGCGCTGCCGGACGCAACCTGGACTACCCTGGAGATGCGCTTGTCACCGACACCGACGATCGCCAGTTCGATCCGCTTTTCGACGCCACTGGCGTTGACCAATTCGACGTAGGCCAGGTATCGGCGAGGATCGGCGGGTAGCGCGCGCACTTCGAAGGCCGTGATGCCGGCGTTTTCCACCGATTCGAAAACGGACTCCAGTCTCGCCTGCGCCGGCGCAGCGCCAATCGATACCCCATCGGTGATCACGACTGTCTCGATGCCGGCTGGTAGTTCCGGCAGCGGCACCGTCGGCACAGGGCCATAAGAAACCCGCAATCGCGCCAGTTGCGCCAGCGCATCATCGCGATTTTCGAATGCAGGCGTAGCGACGCGGCGCATCGTATCGGCCAGCCAGATCTGGGTTCCGGCGGCACGCGCTTCCATCAAGGCGCGTGCTTTGGCCAAGGCATGATCCCAACGCGTGGTGCCGTCGGTGGTTCGCGTTGCCATGGTCGGCGAATCGTCCAGCACCAGTATGAGTTTGGTGGCGGCGCCACTCGCGCCGGCTGGAGACAGCGGCACGATTGCGCTGACCACGACGGCTGCAATCAGCGCCGCAAGCAGCAGGGATAACCACCAGCGCAACCGGTCCGAACCCGGATGACTTTCGCGCAGTACCCTGTCCCAGACCAGGCTGGACGGGACCACCACCCTGCGCGGCGGCGGTTTGAGCCAGTACAGCGCTGCGACGATGCCGATCGCGGCGATAAGAGCGAGCATGGACTGATAAAGCGGCAAGGCCAACGCATTCATCGCAACAGACCTTCGTCGCGCAGCGCCTTGAGCATCAATTCCTCGAGTGGCGCCTGCGTCGAGGTGCGCAGATATCCCCAGCCATGGCCACGGCAGAAGCCTTCGATTTCCGCGCAATAGCGCACGAAAGTTTCGCGATAGGCTTTGATCAGATCGGCGGTAACTCGCGTCCGCGCGGAATGGCCCAGTTCGGAGTCGACCAGAAGCACTTCATCGGCGAGCGCCGGCTCGACCTCTTCGGGACTGGTGACATGAATGGCGAAAACATCATGACGGTATTCGCGAATTACCTGGAAGCTGCGCTCGAAACCGTCGCGATCCAGAAAGTCGGAGATCACGACAGCCAGGCCGCGAGTGCGGCGCGCGCCAAAAAAACGACGAAATGCGGTTTGCAGGCTGGTGCCCCCGGAGGCTTCGAGGCGTTCGAGGAAATGCAGCGATCTCCAGATTTGGTTCTTGCCGCGGCGCGCCGGCATTTCCTCGATCACACCGTCGGAAAACGCCACCAGGCTGACACGATCGTGATTGATGAGGCCGATATAGGCGATCGCAGCGGCAAACCTGCGCGCGAAATCGAACTTAGATGGATCGCCGAAATCCATCGAGCGACTGGCGTCGACGAAAACATAGACTGGAAGATCGGCTTCTTCCTCGAACAGCCGCAGGATCAGGCGATCGAGTCTGAGATAGGTACCCCAGTCGAGATTGCGGGTGTCGTCGCCCGGGGAATAGGGCCGGTAGTCGGTGAAGATCATGCCCGACCCGGTACGGCGCGAACGATGATGGCCGCGCAGATGGCCGGCGACAGGACGCCGCGTCAGCATCGTCAGATGCTCAAGCTGGCGAAGAAATTCTTCGCTGAACAGCACGCTTTCCTGAACCAAGAGAGTAACCTCGATGGGCCGCGCACCGCCTGCCGTCGCGTGGCGCGGGGTTCGTTATTCCGTGGGCTCCGGAACCCAATCCAGGATCCGCGCAAGAATGGCGTCGGAATCCATGCGTTGCGCCTCCGCTTCGAAGTTGAGCAGCACCCGATGCCGTAACGCCGGCAAGGCCACGGCACGAACGTCTTCGCAGGAGACGTAAACCCGATCGTTCATCAGCGCGTGCACCTTGGCTCCCAGGATCAGTGCCTGCGTGCCACGCGGACTGGAACCGAAACGCACGTACTTTTTCGTCATCTCGTGCGCCTGGTTCGACTCCGGATGGGTTGCCAGCGTGACCTTGATTGCATATTCCTGCACCGGTCGCGCGACCGGTATCGCGCGCGCGGTTTCGCGCATGTCCAGAATCTGGCCTTGCTGCAGGACCCGTTGCACCGAAGGCTCCTTCTGGCGCGTGGTCCGGTCGATGATCAGGTGCAATTGCTCGACATCCGGAAAATCGAGCTTCAACTTGAAAAAGAAACGATCCATCTGCGCTTCGGGCAGAGGATAGGTGCCTTCCATCTCGATCGGGTTCTGCGTGGCGAGGACGAAAAAAGGCTGATCGAGTGCGTGCGTGCGCCCTGCCGCGGAAACGCTGTTTTCCTGCATCGCTTCCAGCAGTGCCGACTGCGTCTTGGGCGTGGCCCGGTTGATTTCGTCGGCCAGCACGATGTTGGCGAAGATCGGTCCGCGCTGGAATTCGAACGATTTTCGCCCGGCCTCATCCTCCCGGACGATGTTCGTGCCGATGATGTCGCCGGGCATCAAATCGGGGGTGAACTGGATGCGCGAGAACTTCAGGTGCAGAACGTCCGCCATGGTCTGTACGAGCTTGGTCTTGCCTACCCCGGGAATGCCTTCCAGCAACACGTGGCCTCGCGCGAGCAGGCAGGTCATCACCCCGGAAATGATCTCTTCGTTGCCGACGATCACACGTGATATTTCATCGCGGACCAGTTGGAATTGTTCGCGGAAGGCCTGGATCTGCCGGTCTACGGCCACGGTGTTCATTACTTCTCGCTTTCGTGCAGGTTCAGGAAATAGTTTTTGACGATGTTTTTCTGCCGCACCGGCACCCGATCATGGGTTATCGCATCTTCACGGTCATAGCTGGCACGCGAACGCACATTCTCGATCTGCAAGGTCGATTTCTGTTCCCGGCTGGCGGAATAGAACCACCCTTGGTCGCCTTTGCCATTCGGTTCTTCGCCCACTTCGTCTTGCTGCAGAAAGGTCTCGAGTTTCAACTGCGCATCGAGCCGCTTGATGGCCGCCCCTTCCAGCGGGAGCGCAGCGGAATCACCCGAAGCATCGCCGGTCTGGCTGCCTTCGCGCGCGTTATCGTTCTCTTCGCGCGCAACGGCGGCCTGGCGGAACAGCGTGCCGCCCCGCATGTTGGAATTGCCGGTCTCGGGCGAGGGAGTCGGATTCGCAGCATTGGAGTAGTTATCGAACTGACTCGCGGTCAGCGTGCCGCGCTGGGTCGTGGCAATCAGGTTGTTTTCCATGCGCCGCTTGACGCTGTTTACCCGGTTCTGCACTTCCATGCGTTCATTCGCCTGCTCAAGAGCATTGATCACGCGGTTGATCGCGTCCTGATTGACCGCGGCGTTCCTACTGGCCAAATCCCGTCCGGCACTTTCCAGCGCCTGACCGATGTTGCTTTCCGGCGCGCTGCCTTTGTCTGCCGGCTCGATCGCCCGGTTTTCACGCGCGCTGGCGGCTGCGGAGCCGGCTTTGAGCTTGCGTAAAAGCTCCATCGCTTCGTCGACGGACCCCTGGTTCAGCGCGTGTGCCGCCGCTTCGAACTTCGGATTGGCTTTCAGCGACTCGGCCAGCCTCGCCAATCCTTCGCGCACGGCCGACGCCTCCATATTCGCTTGATCGATCGCATCGCGCGCGTCGGCGAGGGCCCGCCTCTTTTGCTCGGCAGAAGCATCGGTCTGCTGCAGCTTACGCAGAGCGAGATCGAGTTTTTCGATCTCCGCGTCATGCGGGGCGTCTTTCAGCAACGACCGCAGATCGGCGGACTCGCTATGCTCCGCGACGCTGGCTTCGTGACTGGAATCCCATGAGCGCGACAATTGCGGTGTCATCCACATCAGCGCAGCCAGGAGCAGCCCCAGCCCGCCGGCCGCGAAGGCATTGATGGGCAGCGTGCGTGGCGCGAGTATGGCCAGATCAAGCCGCGCAGCGGTAGCCGCCGCGCGCTGCACCTGCAATTCCGCGAAAGGCGAGGACTCCAGTTCTGACAGGAACCAGTGCGCCGATTTCAGTTCGTCCTTCAGTTGCGCGCGCGCATCGGCTTCCGCAGCAGCCTGTCGCGTGGAAACCCCGCGCGCGCTGTGCCTTACAACCTCGACGGTAACGGCGGCGAATGCCGCAAGCAGGGCGATGCGAGTTGCGGTTCCGGTGGACGGTACGCCCGCGATGAGGGCCGGCTCGATCAACTGGAAGCAGACGAGGCAAAACAGAATGACGCAGGTAACAAATGCGGCGTCCCGAATCGCCCTGTTTATCCACAGACGGCGGCCCAGTTCGCGGAGCACGCCGATAATGATATGACGCTCTTTCATGACTCGGCCGATTGTATCGCAGCACCGAATGCCCATGCGAAAAGGCACACCGGCAGGTCGTCGGCGTTGCATTCTCATGTAACATCCGGCTGATCCGACGGAGGATTTTTATGGGAGTCGCCTTGCGACTCGCGGCGTGGTTACTGGACTGCACCGTGGCCTTGGTCTGCACCGTGGCCTTGGTCTGCACCGTGGCCCTAGTCTGCACGGTAGCCCTGGGATGCTCCGTGGCATGCGCTGGCGCCGCGGAGCATCCCAATATCGTTTACATCCTGGCCGACGACCTTGGCTGGAAGGATGTGGGATTTCACGGCGGCGCGATCAGGACGCCCAATCTGGACCGACTCGCGCAAAGGGGCGTGCGCCTGGAGAGGTTCTACACACAGCCGTATTCCACGTCGGCGCGCGCGGCATTGCTCACCGGGCGTTACCCGATGCGCTATGGTTTACAAACCCTGTCGATTCTTCCATGGAGCCAGTACGGACTGCCAACCGGCGAGCGCCTGCTGCCGGAAGCGTTGAAAGAGGCAGGCTATCGCACTGCCTTGCTTGGCAAGTGGCAACTGGGTCACTACAAGAAAGACTACTGGCCGACGCAACGCGGCTTTGACAGCTTTTACGGCAGCTTCAATGGCGACATCGACTGTTTCCGCAAGACCAACCAGGCCTACGAACCCGACTGGCATCGAAACGAGCGGTCCGTCAGGGAAGAGGGTTACTGCACCGCGCTGATCGGCAAAGAAGCCGCGCAGATCATCGAGAAGCACGATACCGCCAAGCCACTGTTCCTGTATCTGTCCTTCCATGCGCCTCAAGCGCCCTTGCAGGCAACGAAGGAATATCTGGATCTGTATAGGGAAGTGCGCGACGAGCAGCGCCGGATCTACGCGGCCATGGTGACGGCGCTGGACGATGCAATCGGCATGGTCATGGCCGCACTCGAGAAAAAGGCCATGACGGCCGACACGCTGATCGTCTTTCACAGCGACAACGGCGGGGCGGTGCCGAACAAATATCCCACCGGCGACGGTGACGTGCAACGGGAAGTTTCCGATAACGGCCCTTATCGCGATGGCAAGGGAAGCCTGTATGAAGGGTCGCTTCGCGTTGTCGCGATCGCTTCATGGCCGGGGAAAATCCCAGCCGGCGTCGTTACGGAGCGCATTCACGTCACCGACATGTACCCGACACTGCTTGGCATTGCCGGCGCCAGGCTCGAGCAACCCAAACCCCTCGATGGAATCGACCAATGGGCGACGATGACGGGCGCCAAGCTCAGTCCGCGCAAGGATTTGTTGTTAAGCATGGAGGATTTTCGCGGCGCCCTGATGATGGACGACTGGAAGCTGATCGTCTATTCGCGTTTGCCGGTACGCTACGAGCTTTACAATGTCCAGGACGATCCTTCGGAAGAAGACAATCATGCCGAACGCGAACCCCAGCGCGTGCAGGAGATGCTGATTCGCTTCAACGAATATGCCTGGGAAATGGCGCCGTCGCTTTACCTCGAAGACCTGCACAAGCCGCGAAAATATCCGACGCCGATCTACTGGGGAGACAATCCCGTTCGTCCCTGAGGCAGAACGAGATTCATGCCGGCGCAGCATTCCGGTCCGCCACTGAAATCACGGCTGTTGACATCCCGTAAAATAAACAACTGGAACTATTTCACGCCCTCTTCAATAAAAATAACCGTATCCATGCAAGCCATCAATATCGACGACCTTCGCGCGGCGGCCAAGCGCCGGCTGCCACGCGCCATTTTCGAATTCATCGACGGCGGTGCCCAGGACGAAACCACGCTCCGGGCCAATCGAGAGGATTTCCAGAAATGGCGATTTCGCACCCGCACATTGACCGATGTCTCCACGCGCGACCAGTCGATTACGCTGTTCGGGCAGCGATGCGCGTCGCCGCTCATCCTCGCTCCGACCGGTTTGGCGGGCTTGCTGTCTCGCCGCGGAGAACTGGCGGCTGCCCGCGCTGCGGAAAAGTACGGCGTGCCGTATTGCCTTTCCACGATGTCCACCTGCACCATCGAGGAAATCACCAGCGAGACGGCGCCGCCAAAATGGTTCCAGCTCTATGTATTGCGCGACCGGGAGTTGACCAAGGATTTCATTGAGAGGGCACGGGCTTCACGCTGCACGGCGCTGGTGCTCACTGTGGATACGAAAGTGCAAGGTCCACGCGAACGTGACATGCGTAACGGCTTCACCGTGCCGCCCCGCTTCTCCGCCGCCACAATTCTGGATTTCGCCCGTCACTATTCCTGGCTGTTCGACGTAGCGCTCGGGCCACGCATCACTTTCAAGAACTTCGTCGGTACCAAGGTGGCATCCGCCGATGCGATCACCATCACCCAATTCATCGCCGGACAGTACGATCTGAGTGTGAGCTGGCGCGACGTCGAGTGGTTCAAATCGGTCTGGGGCGGGCCGGTACTGTTGAAGGGCATCCTGACCGCTGAGGATGCAAAGCTTGCGGCGGGCCACGGTGCCGACGGCGTAATCGTTTCGAACCATGGTGGACGACAGCTCGAAGGCGCGATGTCCGCCGTTCAAGCCCTGCCCGAAATCGCGGAGGCCGTGGGCGACAAACTGGAAGTGGTCCTCGACGGCGGCATCCGCCGTGGTGCCGACGTCGTGCGCGCACGTGCGCTCGGTGCGAAAGCCTGCATGATCGGCCGGGCCTGGCTTTACGGCCTTGCATCGGGAGGTCAGCCGGGGGTGGAACGTGCCCTCGAAATTCTGCGAGACGAGATCGACATTACGCTGACCCTGCTTGGACGGCCGACGCTCGCGGAGATCGACCAGCGCGTCCTCATCGAAAAACCGTAACGATGCCGGCGCCGTATCGTCTACGGACCCACTTATTTGACGGTTTCGCCGATTTCTATTTGCAGGTTTCGCGTTCCCACTGGAACCGGACCGCTGCTTCCGATCAGGTCGCCTGACCTCGGCAACGCGTCACCCGACCTGGAGATGCGCGCCGAGACGATGACCCGGTCGAAGTTGGAAAGTTTCAGCGTGGGCGACATCGAGGACTTGTCGTCCAGGATGAATTCCATCGGCAAGGCCTTCACGTTCGCCTGCAGTATCGCCAGGGGCATGCGCGGTCCGCTTTCCGCGCGGGCGAATACGAACAACGTGCCGTCAGGCGGAGCCTTCTCTCTCAGCCAAGTCGACAGAGTGACGCGCCCCGATATTTGCGCAGCGACCGCTTGAGTCGATTCAGGCGTTGCCATTGCCGGACGCGACCGATCACCGGCAAGAGATCTCGCTTCCTCGAGGTTGGCGCGCAATCCCGCCGTGAACTCCGTACCCTCGGGCGCGGCCTTCAGCGCCTTTTCCCAGAATGTTGCCGCGCCCCGGTAGTCGCGACGGTCGAAAGCATCGGTTCCAGCAAGCGCCAATGCCTTGGGATTGTCCGGATCTACCTTGAGCGCGCGATGCACCAGCTGCATCGGTTTCCCCCTCAGACGACCCCGCTGTGTCATCGCCACCGTATCAGCGTAGTCGGCCAGCAACGCAGCATCGTCAGGCAGCAGCGCCTCTGCTCTCTTGAACGCGGCAACTGCGTCTCGGTATCGGCCCAGTACGTCGTAGGACCGCGCCAACATGGCCCAACCGTCCGGGTTATCCGGATCGTCGGCCAGTTTCTGCGCCAGTTGGTCGACCATCATCGCAATCTGCGCAGGAGAGGTGGCATGCGGCCCGGCTTGCATGGCCGACGACCCGGCCGGTGGCGCCGACATCGCACCGGGATTTCCGAGTTGACCGTAAAGCAGTGCCGCCGCAAGAGGCAATAGCACCAGCATTCCCAGGGCCGTTTTTAGCGCCATCCGCCACTGTGTCGCCTGCATCGGCGCTCCTTGCGACAAGTCCTCCAGCATTCTGCGTTCGAGTTCCCGTCTGGCTTCCTGATGGTGCCCCGCGGCCAACAATCCCGAAGACAAATCGCCTTCGACTTCTGTCACCTGCTGCCTATAGAGCTCGACCAGATCATGGGTTGCATTTTCCACCGAGGCATGTTCATGCCACGGGCGCCTCAGCAATGGCGGTAGCAGGAATCCAAGCGCCGCGCACAGCATGGCGCATGCCGCGATCAGGAAACCAGTCATCGGCGCCCCTGTTGTCGAAGCCGGGCCGCAACGGGGATTGTCGTTTCCACGCTTGGAGGTCGGGTCCCGAATTGTCGAATTTGCATGCGCAGCCTCAGAACGAGTAACGATAGCCGAGATAAAAGAACTGATGCACCGCATTCTCCCGTTGGATCGGACTCTCCGTGATGCTTCGTTCCACGTCGTACTCGCCATCGAAGGAGATGTTCTCCTTCCAGGCGTAAGTGAGCCGCAGAACGGCGGTATATCTGTCGGTTTTCGTCTCGGTACTGTCGCGCTGCGTGTACCAGCGCAACGAAGGCTCCAGCGCCCACTTCGGGCCGAATCCGGTGAGGTTGCTGTAGGACAAGTACTCGCCATGGAACAGCGGGCTCTTGAGCCAACTGCCGCTGAACACGTTGATGTCCCGGCTGGAGTACAGGTTGCTTCCGATCGCCTGCAACGTATAGCTATTGATGTTGCCGGTACCTGGCGTCGCCGGAATGTCGTTGTAGGCCGGGAGCGGGCCCACGTTCGTCAGACGGTAGTCGGCGCCCAGTTGCCAGGCGGCGCTCACCGGCGTGGTAACGCTCGCGAGGACCTGCTTCACATCTGCGGTGATCGCAAGCGCCTTCTGGTGCAACTGGTCCTCCGTGTTGGTGCGGAGCAACGCCTCGACCGAAGACACAGGCTGGCCGAACACCGCGTTCGTCGTCGAAAGCGGCGGCGCCTTGCGTTGGTCGAGCAGGACCGTAAAAGTCGTCTGCCCCCTGGTCTGCACGCTTCCCTGGATCGTGGCGATGTTCACCTTCTTGAACAACGTATCGTAGTCCACCATCGAATACAGGGAATTGCCATTCTTGAAATAGCGGATCTCGCCGCCTGCCGCTTCGCGATCGGGAATGCCATCGACCATTTGCCTGATTCCGTAAACATTCCCGCTCCAGTTTTCGAGGATGTTTTCCGCGTCCAGGCTCAATCCGTAGAAATAGCGTTTCGAATCCAGGCCGTAATCGACGGGTGCGCCAACTTCCATATTGATGCGCCAGTTTTTCGTAAATTTGTATCCGGCAATTGCTCCGTCGAAGCGCCCAAGAATTCCGCCGCTCGTTCCAATCTGTCTGCCAAGGCGCAACGAATACGGGTCCTGCAGCCCGCGGTAGTCGACATAGGCCGCATCCAGCCGGTTCCTGCTGGGATTCTTGTCGATCAGGCTCTTGGTATCGGTATCGCGGAACACGAGCCGGATATCGGACCGCTCCGACCGGTATCGGGCGTTTGCGTCGGCCGTCGTCACAATCGCCGACAGATCGCGACTGGAAAGCGTCGCCTGGTCGACAGTCGTGGGAGTATTGAATGCGGTTTCGGATTTTGTCGATCCGTCGTAGTAGTACTGCGCGAAGCTGCCGAAAACCGTCTTGACCGGCGCACGCGATTCGACCGGTTCCGACGCGAGTCGCGCACCGGCAGGCATGCTGGCGAACCGCTGTTCCAGCAATGCGAGCCTCTCCCTTACCCGTTTCGCGCCTTCGGCGTCCGGATAGAGCTTGAGGTAAAGTTCGTACTCCGCCTTTGCCTTGCCTAACTGGCCGCTGCGTTCCCGGGCCAGACCCACCATTTCCTGAGCTTGTTGCGACAGACTGTTGGGCGGCAGGATCAGCAACTGATTCAGCGCATTGATCGCTTCGTCCCATTTGTTCCCCGCGAAAGCGTTGCGCGCCGTTTCCATCGCTTCACGAGCCCGGCGCTCAACGTCGGGCGCTGCCGCCGACGCGACAGCCTGTGCCCCCTTTTCCGCCACGGACGCCGGCTCGGGAGACTTCGGGACTGCGAGCGCCGGCACCGCTGCCGCCTCCGGAGCGCCGGAAACGGGAGCCGGGGTCGGTTCCACGTTCGGGGTTTTCGGTATCGGCAGCGCCGGTGCCGTCGCCACGGGAGGTTGTTGCTTCGCTCGCGGCACCGGCGCTGCTGCAGGTCGCGGCTCGGCCCCGACGACCTTCGTCCCGGTGGACGTATCCACGACCCTGGCGTTGGGGAATTTCGGGAGTATCCGCTCCCGGATCACGTCGGCGGCTTCCGCGGTGTCGAAGTAACCGACATTGCGGTCGTAGAGCTCCACGTCTGCAATCTCGGATTTCGAGAGAATCGTTTCATAGCGGGAGAGTTCGGGCGGCAACGGAGCGCCCTTCGCCTCGTCGGCTGACGCATGGGTATCGAGAAAGATCGCATATTTCGGCGGCGCGGTGGACTTCCTGGGTTTGGTGACAACGACCGGCTGCATCACAATTTCGATACTGTGGGGATCGACACCCTGCCGCACCCGGAACTGGACGGTTTTGTCGAACTTCACCAGAAGCCGTTTGGTGGGCGCGCCATTTTGCAGCGGGTAGGTCACAATGACTTTCGGCGTCAGGTCGGTGGCGGCAACCGATTTCGTTTCCTCGGCCACCGGCGGAGGCACGTCGCCGGATTGCTGTCGCAGGAAGATCTGCAGGACATCGCCCTGCGTCTCCGGAACGTGACGCAGGTACTGGAAACTGGTGTTGAAGCGGACCCGGATGAGTACATTCTTTCCACTGGCGTCGACATCCACGTCGTCGAGGTATTCGGCTCGCGTCGCCAGAGAATAAAGCGCAAGCAGTACTGCCAGAAAAACGGCTGGAATCCGAAACAGTGCCGTTCGAAAAGCAGAAACGCTGTGAACGGGAGAATTCATAGTTCGCAATTGGTGTTGTTCTTCTGCTGGCCTGCGCACATATTCCGGATCGCAGGAAACCCGTCCGCGTTTTCCGGCGGCCAAGTCTGGTCTGCAATCTCCGGAATCGCCGTCGCAATGCGGCCCGGCTCAATACGGCTACTTGCTGAAGGTCCTCGTGCTGTGGCAGGCGTCGCAGGCCTTGGTGGTGGATGGATGATCCCTGGGCTTTCCCTTGGCGAGGACGCCGTTGTGGCAGGTCGCGCACGAACCGGGAACGACGCCTGTGTGGCTCATCGTGGCCGACGCAAACGTCGTCGTCGACCGGTGGCAAAGATCGCAAGACACTCCGCCGGCGAAGGTTTGTGCCACCGGTATGTGATTGGCGGATATTCCTTTTGCGGTGGTACCGTTGTGGCAAGTGCTGCAAGTGCCGGCGGCGATGCCGGTATGGCTGAATGTCGCGGGTGTCCAGGCCGTCGTCTTGTGACACGCATCGCAGGATTGCGTGGTGAGAACATGATTTGCCGGTTTGCCCGTGGCTGACGTCCCGTTGTGACAGGTTGCGCAGGTCCCGGCTGCAACGCCGCTGTGGCTGAAAGTGGCGGGTGTCCAGGCCGTCGTCCGGTGACACGTGTCGCAGGATGCGGTGGTCACGATATGGGTAGCCGGTTTGCCGGTTGCCGAGGTGCCGTTGTGGCACGTCGCGCAGGTGCCGGGCGAAATGCCGGCGTGACTGAACGTCGCCGGTGTCCACGCCGTGGTTCGATGGCAGGTATCGCACGATGCAGTGGTCGGAATATGTTTCGCCGGTTTACCCGTTGCGGTCGAACCGTTGTGGCAGGTCGCACAGGTTCCTGCCGCCACACTTGCGTGACTGAAATTCGCGGGCACCCATCCCGTAGTGCGGTGGCACGTATCGCAGGACGCGGTAGTCGCAAGATGGTTGCCCGGCTTGCCGGTCGCCCTGCCGCCGTTGTGACAAGTCGAACAAGTGCCGGGCGCCACTCCCTGATGGTTGAATGCCGTCGCTCGCCATGAAATTGTGGTGTGGCAGGTGTCGCATGACGCAGTCGTCTGGATGTGGCTTGGTGTCTGTCCGTTTGCCATTGTCCCGTTGTGGCACGTGCGACAGGTGCCGGCCGCTACACCCTGGTGTCGGAACTGCGAGGGAATCCATGCCGTCGTGTTGTGGCACGTGTCGCAACCCGCGTTGGTGGGAATGTGATTCTGCGGTTTGGCTTTCGCCGAAAACCGGTTCCCGGCCGCATGGCAGACGGCACACTGGGTCGGTGTACCTCGGAAGACTCCGTTGACGTGGCAGGAGTCGCAGCGAGCCCGCAAGTGGGCGCCGGTCAGATTGAAGCCGGTCTTGATATGGTCGAAGCGCACTTCCTTCTTAGGTGTCTTCTGCGCCGCAATCGCCCCAGTGATGGTAATGAACAGCATCATCCCCAAGACACACAGAAACGCGATGCTGACGGCCCGCATTCTGGCGGCCAGCGGTCCGGCAACGGAGTGCGCACAGAGTTCGACGGCAGTCCGATTCACATGAGGTTGATTCTCAATATTCAAATTTTTTCAGCGCACCTGCGAAAGGTGGGATGTCCGTGTGGATCAACACCGCAATGGTTGTGCCAAACACCCAACTCTTCTCTCAACCCGCTGTCATATCTAATATTTTTCTTTTTCTTGCTTCGTACACCGTCGTGATCCGCACGAAATGCTTTGATATGCGTCGCCGGAGGGAGACAAGCAGAAATGAAAATATTCAGGGTCCGGTTCTCGTCGAACAGCTTCGTTCACCCCGATCATCGTCCCGAACACAATCTGGAGGAGCGACCGTTCTCCGGCCACTTAATGCCGGATCTCTTTGAAGCTCGAGGTCGCATGGCAGCGCTCGCAGCGGTTGCCGAAGGCCTCACGGTGAACGTCGTCACGCTCGTGGCAATCCACACAACGCACGCCCACGGCAGGTATCGTGTCGCCGGGGTGTACATGGCATGTCACGCAATCCAGTTTGCGATGAGCGCCATCGAGAACGAAGTGAGTCCGCTTGTCGTGATCGAAATCCCAGATGCGCCAATCGCGCGCATTGTGGCAAGAGGCACAATCCGCACCCAGCCTGCGCTTGTGTACATCCTGCCTGGCATGGCATGCCAAGCATTCCCTGCGCGCATCCTTGAACTTCGGACTGGCGTGGCAGGCCTCGCATTTAACCGACAAATGCCTGCCGGTCAGCGGAAAATTCGCACGGCCATGGTCGAAGTTCGTCGTCTTCCACGACGTCTCGGCATGGCAACGCTCGCATTCGCTTCCTTCCTGGCCGGCATGGCGGTCATCCTTGCGGTGGCAGGCGATGCACTGCATGGCAAGCTTCTGCCGAAATGTACCGTCCAGGTGACAGGCTTTGCATGTAATCGAAGCGTGACGGCCGCGGAGGGGATATCGCGTGTCGCGATCATGAGCGAACGACGAGGTCTTCCATTTCGATTCGTTGTGACAGGACTCGCATTGCGTACCGAGGCTTCCGCGATGCACATCACTTTTTGCATGGCAGCCGTTGCAGTCCTTGGGAGCCTTGTCGGCGTACAGCATTCCAGAATGACAGCTATCACACTTGACTCTTGAATGCGACTCACGCAGGCGGAAATTCGTGTCTCGATCATGATCGAATTTCAGCGTCTTCCAGGCCGTTTCGCCATGGCAGGTTTCGCACCTCTCCCCGAACCGGCCTTTGTGGACATCATTCTTGCGATGGCAGGCTACGCACTGCGACGGCGGACCGTCTTGGAAGGCCTGGCTCCTATGGCAGGCCAGGCAGCGGGTCGTGCCGTGCGCGCCTAGCAACGGGAACTTCGTTTTCCCGTGATCGAACGCAGTATTCTTCCAGTCCCGATCGTTATGGCACCTGTCGCAATCCGCTCCCAATGAGCCCTTGTGGATATCGTCCTTCCTGTGGCACGCCACGCATTCGCGGGGCGTCTCTTTGAAACTCTGATCGCGATGGCAGTCCGCACACTTGACCGCACCGTGTTTGCCTGACAGCGGGAAGTGCGTCTTTTCGTGGTCGAAGGCGGTCTTTTTCCATCCGCGATCGTTGTGGCATTCGGCACAATTGGCGCCCAGCTTTCCCTTGTGGACGTCGTCCCGGCGATGGCAGCCGACGCATTCGTTCGGCGTCTCCCTGAAGTTCTGGGTTCGGTGGCACGCCGTGCACTTGGGCTGGGCGTGCCTGCCCCTCAGTGGGAAATGCGTCTTGTCATGGTCGAACTTCGCCTTCTTCCAATCCGTTTCGGTGTGACAACGCTCGCAGCCCGCGCCAACCGTGCCGTGGTGAACGTCATCCTTGCGATGACAGGATACGCACTCGTGTTCGGCTTCCCGGAACTTGCGTGCCGAGGGGTGACAGGAAACGCACTTCACCGCAGTATGTTTGCCCAGCAACAGGAAGTCGGTCTGCCGATGATCAAATCGCCCTTCGTCCAGCTTCACGATCTTCGCCGGTCTGCCCAGGTGCTCGGCATGACATTCCCTGCAAGGTTTTTCGGAAATTCTGCCGTGATAGCCGGATTTCGACGCGACGTCCTGCGCCACCGCCTTGTGGCAGTCCAGACACAGCGCGTTCTGCCCTTCCTTCTTGAATGGCTGGTGGCATTTACGGCACTGCCCCTCGATGTCGGCGTGCCCCTCTATCACCTTTCCGGGCATCACCAGCGTCTCGACCGTATCCGGGCGGGCCGATCGCGGATTCAGGGCGATGGCGACCAGTAGCAGGGCTCCGAGACCCCGCAGCAGGCTGCGCGTCATTCAGTACATGTGAACAGCGAGCACGTGAAAGACAGCGCTCAGTACGAGCAAGGCTACCAGCGGAATGTGAAGCAGATGCCAGAGCGAGAACAGTCGTTCGTAGATCGAGAACTGCGCGACGCGTTGCAAGCCCTGAAGATAATTCTCTAGTTGAATTGTGATGCGTCGCCCTCCTGGGTATCCGCTTAACTGATGGCGAATCCGCCTGGTGGTCCACAGCCTTCGCCAGCCAATAAACAGAAACTTGAGCGCCCGGGCGATTAGGCTGCCGGGAACGCGTTCGGCATAAGCCTCGTAAGATTCCAATATGCGCCTGGCCGACGCCGGCAACGTCTTGCCCCCTTCTATGCGAGCCAGCGATTCCGCCAGTGCCGCGCGCAGTTCGATCGCCGCAAGCTTCCGGCCGCGCAGTTCGTGATGAATGCGCGTGTAAATGAACCGGCCCGCGATGCCGCTCCCGGCCACGACCAGCATGCTTGTCATCGCGACCGCGGCATTCGTCGAATCGATGTGAAAGCGGGAATGAAACAGGATGAGAAGCGGGCCGCAAATGCCGAGTAGCATGTGCAGGTTCAACCACTCGCGCAGCGGTCCCGCAGCATTCAACCAGCGGACGTGCTTGCGCAGGGGGTAGAGGAACAGGATCAGCATCAAGACGGCCCCGGCAAGGCCGATGTTGTATCCGGTACGTGATCCACTTGAGTAACCGGGCTGGCTCATGGCATGCCATCCGAACAGTGCAACGGCCGCAATTACGAGCAGCGCGAGCAGGAACGGCATGCGTCGTGGCACGGGTTTTGATTGAACTGCAGAGCGAACTGAAACGACCTGGGTCATGGAGTTGTCGAAAGTGAAGGAACTTGATCGGGGACTTGCCTGCATAGTTTTGCAATATGCATGCCACCGGCGGCATTACTGTTGGCCTCGCATGGACTTGCAGTCACACGAATTGAATTCGCGCTCACCCTTGTCGTTGTCGCACGACATCGTTGGCGCAAATTGTTAGATGGAGAAATCCTAGGGAACTACTATCGAACTCGCTTCGAGGGGACTGTCGTCAGCAGCAGACGATTTCGAACAACATCAACAGGGATCGACTTCAAACGAATCGCAATGAATCTCGAAACGGCAATCGTCTATGTGCTTCCGCTGATCGCTGTCTTCGCAATCTACGTCAAACGAAGAAGGCGCAGAGAGACGCAGGACTTGCATCGCCACGTGGTGTCCGTCACGGCGGGACTCGACGAGCCGACATCTCTGCATCCGGTCTTCGATCCGGGTCGCTGCATTGGTTCCGGAGCTTGCGCATCTGCCTGTCCGGAGAAAGCAATCGGGATGATCGATGGCTCTCCGCAACTGGTGAATGGTTCCGCGTGCATCGGACACGGGGCATGTCTGAAGGCCTGTCCGACAGGCGCGATCAATCTTGTATTCGGCACCGAACGCAGGGGCGTCGACATCCCGCAGGTGGACCCTTACTTCGAAACTAATGTTCCGGGCATATTCATCGCCGGTGAACTGGGTGGAATGGGTTTGATCCACAAGGCGGTCGAACAAGGCAAACAGGCGATTCGCAGAATTTCGGAGCGACAGGCGGATCCGGACATGCTCCATGTGGTGATCGTAGGCGCAGGCCCCGCAGGCCTGTCCGCATCGCTGGCCGCGAAAGAGAAGCAGCTGCGTTTCGTCACACTCGAGCAAGAATCTTCACTCGGCGGCACCGTATATCATTATCCACGCAACAAAATCGCGATGACTGCTCCAATGCAGGTTCCGACTGCCGGTCGCATCAAACTTGGAGAGGTCAGCAAGGAGTCGCTGTTGGACCTGTGGAAAGGCATTACAGTAAAAGCCGGCTTGAAGGTGAGTTTCCGAGAACGCGTCCTAGCCGTCGAACGCGCGGATCGAGGTTTCTTCGTCAGGACCAGTTCGCGGTCTTATCTCGCCCGTAATATCCTGCTTGCCATCGGGCGGCGCGGCACGCCGCGACGGCTCGATGTTCCGGGTGAGGAACAGCCGAAAGTGGTCTATCGCCTGATTGACGCTGCGCAGTACCGCGGCCAGCATGTGCTGGTGGTCGGCGGCGGAGACAGCGCCATCGAAGCCGCGGTATCAGTTGCCCAACAATCGGGCGCGACCGTATCCCTGTCGTATCGGGGCCGGGCATTCAACCGCATCAAGCCGGGTAGTCGCGACCGCCTGCAGGAGGCAGAATCGAATGGTCGGGTGCGCGTTCTGTTGGAATCCGAGGTTGTCGAAATCAAGCCCGACCAGGTCGTACTCAAGCACGGAAAGAATTCGTTCACCTTGCGCAACGAGGCCGTTATCGTTTGTGCAGGCGGTTTGATGCCGACGCAATTTCTCCGCGACATCGGCGTGATGGTGGAGACGCGCCACGGCGAAGCCTGAAAGTGGTTTGCGCGGCGACCCACCGCATGCATCGGTACCAAGGCGGCATCCGCCGTGGTACCGACGTCGTGCGCGCCCGCGCGCTCGGTGCGAAAGCCTGCATGATCGGCCGGGCCTGGCTTTACGGCCTTGCATCGGGAGGCCAGCCGGGGGTGGAACGTACCCTCGAAATTCTGCGAGACGAGATCGACATTACGCTGACCCTGCTTGGACGGCCGACGCTCGCGGAGATCGACCGCAGGATTCTGCAAGGTTGATGCCTTTGCAGTTACTCTCTTGCGTCCAGTTCGCAATAACTGGCACGCGAAGTGCTGTCAACTAATTTCAAGCCCTCGAGTGGTTTACGACAGCCGCGGAAATGCGGAAAATAAGTCAGGATTTGGGTATTCTTCCGCCATCTGCAATTTGGTCGGCGCACAACGACATGGCCTCCTTACTTTCGATCGCCTATTTCGCGAACCACGATCTGCTCGGAGTCGTCTCCGAGGAAGAATATGAACAGTTCAAGAGCCAGCTGCTTCAGGCATTGCAGGAAGAATGGCCGGACGCGACGGTGACCATCGACGATGACGAGGATGTTTATTTCGAAACGAAAGGCATCAGCGGCCAGGCTGAACTGGATGTGCGCAGTCGAGTCGTCGATATCGTGAAAGAGGTGATCGATTCGGGAGACTGGCAGGAAGAGGAAGACGACTTCTACGACGACGAAGAGGACCTCGGCGACATAGAAGAAAAAGACGACTACTGATTGCCTCGGGTCAGAAATTGGTGGCCGGCGGTAGTCGAATAACCCTTGGGAAGCCGCGCCAATGCTCGGTTTAGGATAATCCTGAGTCGAAGAGCTTTCCCGCCACCAGGCGACGACGTCACGAATAGTTCCCCGATCCAACACGTACGCATTGCTCACCCCTTTCTGCTTCTGCAGTCCGCCCTGCGCGTACAGGATGCGATCTTCCCGTCCCTGTTTTTCCTTCACCAACGGTAACTTCTCTAGCTCCTCCCGCGGGCATTCTCCGACCATGACGCTGCTCGGGGAAACGCACGGTATATGGCTGGATCCTTCCCTCATTGATGTCAAGGAAGGCGTCACCTTCGCGCGGGTGCATGCGATTACCGAAATTGCGCATTACGCGGTCGGCGACCGCGTGAGCGTTGTCAGGAATGTCGCCCCGGCATTGACTGATCAGGTGTAGGCTGTTTGACAGATTCGGCGCGTTGTAGGGAAGAATACTTATGAGCCAGCAGTTCAGGATACTGATGGTCGAGGACGTCGCAACCGACGCCGAGCTCATGTTGAGAGAACTCAAGCGCGCCGGCATCCGCTGTGACGCACGCCGGGTAGAAACTGCCGTCGAATATCGGCGAGAGCTCGAGGAATTCCAGCCGAACGTGATCTTGTCCGATTTTTCCATGCCGAGATTTGACGGCATGGAAGCGCTCAGGATTGCCAGCCAGTCCTACCCCCACATCCCGTTCGTCTTCGTGTCCGGCACCATCGGTGAGGAGTATGCCGTTCGCGCGCTGAAAAACGGCGCGACGGATTACGTCCTCAAGAACAACTTGCTCCGTCTTCCTGCCGCGGTGGAAAGGGCGATAAAAGAGGCCGAGGAGCGACATGCGCGCCAGGCGCTCGCAAACCAGTTGCGTGAGAGCGAGAAGCGATACCGCGCGCTGTTCCAAAGCAATCCGCATCCGATGTGGGTGTACGACATCGAGACGCTGCGTTTCCTGGCGGTGAACGACACTGCGATAGCACGCTACGGATTCAACCGCGAAGAGTTTCTCGCAATGACCATCAAGGACATTCGCCCCGAGAAAGACCTCCCCCGGCTCGTCGATCACGTTGCAAAACCGCTCCCAATGGTCAACAAGCCGGAATTCTGGAAACACCAAGCAAAGAGCGGCGAGCTGATCGACGTAGAAATCGCGTCTCACGATCTTGTGTTGGAAGGCAGGCCCGCCAGGATCGTGGTGGCCTACAACATCACCGAACGCAAGCGGGACGAGGAGGCGCTGCGGAAAAGCGAAACACGCTTGCGGGCGATCATCGAGACCGAGCCGGAATGCGTGAAGGTCGTCGCCGGCGACGGGAAGCTACTGGAAATGAACCAGGCAGGACTGGCCATGCTGCAAGCGAGTTCGCTGGCGGAGGCACAGCAACAATCCCTGCTGGAGTTCATTGTGCCCGAACACCGGGCCGCTTTTGGCGACCTGCACAAACGGGTAATGCAGGGCGAGAGCGGCGCGCTCGAATTCGAGGTGATCGGTCTCAAAGGAGCGCGTCGCTGGTTGGAAACTCGCGCTGTCCCGTTACGTACTGCCGCGGGCAGAGTTCAAGAGCTGTTAGGCATCACCCGTGACATCACCGAACGCAAGCACGCAGGACAGGCGTTGCGGGAAAGCGAAGCCAAGTACCGCCAACTCATCGAGCAGGCGGCGGACGGCATATTCATCAGCGACGCGGGAGGAAACTTCATTCTGGTGAATTCCCGGGGCTGCGAGCTTCTCGGCTACACCGAGAACGAGTTGATCGGCATGAACGGCAAAGTGACCTATCTGGAAGAGGATCGGGAAATCCATACCAAGCGCATGGAACAGGTCCGTTCGGGGCAGGTCCTGCGGTTCGAACGCATGATCAAGCGCAAGGACGAGAGCGCCTTTCCTGCCGAGGTCAGCCTCAAGATGCTTGATACGGGTTTGGTCCAGGTGATTTTCCACGACATTACGACGCGCCGCAGCCAGGAGCAGAAGATCGCGCGGCTGGGCCGGATCCATGCCGTATTGAGCGATATCAACTCGGCGATCGTGCGCATTCGCGACCGCGAGGAGTTGTTTCAGGAAGCCTGTCGCATCGCCGTCGACCAGGGCGGATTCACCGTCGGCTGGATCAGCGTGCTGGACCATGCGAGCGGAAAGCTCGTACCGGTCGCGAAAGCGGGTCTGCCACTG